>JAGODF010000247.1 GCA_017998375.1 Spirochaetota bacterium | reverse complement strand
ATAAATGTCAAGATAAAAATTGGCATTAAGTGACTATTTACTGGCGGTAAATGAACGATTGTGCCGGCGGGTGGCTGGATACCGGGGTACGGCAATAAAGTGGGAGGGGAACTCGTGAAATGGTTGACTTTTAATCAAATGGGTCGATTAATAAAACATACGGATGAATGATTGACGTGGAATGTGCGATTAATCATGAGTATATTTTAAATATCATGCTACACTGTAGTATCGGGAATCGGATTCGATGTATACACTATTGATTGGGGGATGAAAAATGGTGGGCAGCCGTGAAAACCATGATGGTTCAGACAGTGCCTCGCATGTTGATAGGAGGAGGCACAAAACGCCTTTGTTCGGCGAAACGAAAGGGCGTATAATCAAGGGGGGTATCGTCCTGGCGGCGGTAGTGCTGGTGGTCGTTCTTCTGATGATGGTGACCTCTTCCAGGAGCAAGGCCAGGTTTGTACTGTCGGCCAGTGAGATACAGGAAGTTTCCGCGGACGTCCAGTCCCAGACGACATACGACGCCGGGAGCAAGATATTTTTCCTTGTCAACAAGCGCAACGGAAAGTCGCTCAACGCGAGTCATTTCGTCATTGAAATCAGCCGCGAGGACGGGGGTAAGCCGGGTGCCCAGAAGCAGATAAGCTACGAAATAGACAAGGAATTCGGCAAGGTGAGCGCCTATATTCCGGTGGAATACTTCAGCCGTCCCGGCAAGTACCGGGTGAAATCGTTCCTGGATGGCAAGCCGGTCACATCGGATGAGGTTGATATCAGGTAACCGGTACGGAAAATCCTCGACGGTCCGGTGAAGGCGCAGTTTTTATCATGATACACGGTCGCCGTTCTGCCGATATGGAAAGCGAGGAGATATAAGATCATCCGCTGCAACATCCAATCAACGACACGAAGGGGGATCTTTGTGCGCGCCATAGCCATCACCATACTGTTGTTAGCCTGCGCCATTCCGGCGTTCCCGTTTTCCGACCAGACTACGTCGGAGAGAATATTGCAGGAAAACAAGGAATTCATCGATTTTATCAACATTTGCGCTACCAATTTCGGGAAGGACAGGATCCCGGAGGTTGATAAGAAGTTTCTGGAGATCTACCAGTACCACTTCAACGGCCAGGTGGGATACCTGCAGTCGGATTACAAGAACGCCTTTCATAACGTGCGCCTTTCCCAGAAGAAGAACGTGGGACTGAGCAGCGAGATGCTCCAGAAGGTGTACCTCGAGGACGCGAAGACCCTCCTGGACAGGCTGGCCCCCGAGATCATCAAATCCAAGAATGCCAGGGCCCGGCTGTATCTCACACTGGGATATCGTGACCGGCAGGTGGGCAGGAATTTCGAGATTGTATCCGACGCCTCTAATCCCAAGCTCTTCTCGTACAAGATTTTCCGCTACATCGAAGGCATAAAGATGGCGCGGCGGGCGAAGCGCTACGGGCTTCTCTCTCTCTACGAAAGCCGCGACAACAAGACCAAGCGCGAAATTTTCAACAACATGCTGGTCGACGAGAACAAGGCGGGCAACAGGTTCTTTCGCCGTTTCGCCGGCAAGCAGGACAAGGAAATCATCCAGGAGATGAACCGTTCCTACGACGACATCGTGAAGTGGGAGGAGGGCCAGCCCAAACAGGGGCAGCAGACGGAAAAGGAAAAGGGCGCGCTGACGGCAGAAGAGCCGTTCGAAAGCAACGTGGAAAGGCGCGTCAGGTACCGCAAGGAGAAGATGGTGGCGAAAAATCTCCTCTACTCGGAGTTTGAAAGGGCGGAGGACGTCCTCAGGGAATATTTGAAGGATTTCAACTTCAAGCTGATATACTCTACCATCCGCGTGATGGGTCAACAGCAGTCGTCGGGTTCCGGCGAGAACGTCGACTACAATGCCTACATGCCCCATCATTTCGACAACTACGCCAGGCTCTACGACGCCAAGACCGTCTCCGAATTAGGCGCCGCCGGCGGTGACAAGAGGAAATCCCTCATGGAGGAACTTACCCCGCAGATCAGGGTGGTTGGCGACATGCGCCGGGAAGATTTTATCAACGAGCTGAACAAGGACACGAAACCGGCCGACAAGGGGGATGGCGGCGCCACCGCGAAGTAAGAGCGATATCGCGCGCCGGATCACATGGACAATAACGAACTTCTCGACAAGGTGTACAAGCGGATGCTCTCCAACGTGCAGGGGAAGGGGCAGGGCGACCCCGCCTCCATGGAGCGCGTGAAGGTCCTCATGACGAAAGACCAGACGCTGCGGAAGAACATCGCCGACCTGTTCGTCACACTGAACGAGCTGAACGATCCGCAGATGGCTATTCAAATACTCGCGGAGCATATCGCCATCATGGTGGAGATGCTCAACGAGTTCAAGAAAGCTGCGGGGAAGTAAACCCAAACCCGTATTTTTTCAGTTGAGTTGTTTCTCAGCCAGCCTGTCATTCCGGCTGAATCGAAGCTGAATGCCGGAATCTCCGCGACTCCTCGTGAATCATCTTTTTTAGCGTGTGAAGACAGTCGTCTTCAGTTTCAGAAAAAGTATCTCGCCCCAAGCCCTCCCCGCAGGTGGAAGTCCACGTCGGGCACGAGCTCCAGCGCGGGCACCAGCTCCAGGAAAATGCCGAGAGGCACCTGCCGCACGGTGTATTCGACGCCGATAGGGACCCTGACCTCGAGGCTGTTCTCGTCATCGCGGTCGTGCCGGTCGCTTTCATCGTGATCGTGGTTGTGGAATCCGCCACCCACGCCCAGGTAGAGTGCGAGTTCGCCGACGGGGAACACGCCGCCGAAATGGCGGAGGTAGTCCGCGTAGAGGTAGAAGCCGTCGTGGGCGCTCGCGCCGAGGCCGAAATCGACCGCGTCGCTGCCGCTTATGAAGAGCTTGCCGGTGAGGCCCGACGGATCGCCCAGCACGATGCCCGCGCCGAACCTGTTCGCGGCGGAGAGGGCCCCCGCCATCATGAGCCATGCCGTACACACAATACCGAAATATCCTGCTGCTCGTTTCATGATCCACTCCCTGAAGCGTCGTTCTATTATCCGATCAATTTCCTGATGTCATCCGCCAGCCGGTCGGCCTCGTTGCGGTCAAGGGCTATTGTCGCCTTCCCGCCCCCGGTGTGTGCGATAGTTATCGCCACGCCTTCTCCAGTCCGGCGGACCTCCCATTTCTTTCCGGCGGGAAACTTCACCGTTTCCGAGATCCAGTCGTCGGCGCGGAACTCGGCGATCTGTATAAGTACCCCGAACGCGTCCCTGGGGTGGATGAAAAGCTCCTTCCAGAAGTCGCCGTATTCCCTGAAACCGAAATAGGGGACCCCCTTTTCCTCCAGACGCCGCCTGGCATCGCGGATATCCGGGGTCTGGAGCGTGATGTGGTGCGCGCCGCCTTCCCTGTTTTTCAGGAAACCCTCCAGGTAACTCCCGGGGCCTGTGGGGGTGATGAGCTCCAGGCGGCTCATGTCACCCAGCGTGAATATCTGCCAGAAGAATTTCAGGGAGTCGTCCGCGGCGCCGGCGCCGGGCACGGCGCCCAGGATGTCCTGGAAAAAGGCGCGCGCCTTCTCGTAGTCGCGCACGGCTATCGATACGTGGTCTATCCTCTCAATCATGGCGGCCTCCGGGAAATAGTTGCGTCGCGCCCGCGTGATAATGCAAGCGTTTTTAAGGCAAAAATATCTTGCGCAAAACCGAGGGACGCTGTCTATGTGCCCCAACCTGATATCGCCGCACGGTCGTCGGTTCGAGCCGGGCACGCGGCGATCAACGTTCGGAGGAAAACGGTGAATGATGTTATCGGAATAGGGTCCGCGCTTCTGGATCTCACCTACGAGGTCGGATATGATTTCCTGAAGGAACTTGGCCTGAAAAAAGGGACCATGCAGCTCATCGACGAATCGACCAGCCGCAAGGTGCTGGCGAAGCTCGAGGGCATTCCCGGAAGCGTGACCCCCGGTGGAAGCGCCGCCAACACCATGGCGGGGATCGCGAACCTCGGCGGGACCAGCGCCTTCATCGGCAAGGTGGGCCGGGACGCCCGGGGGGATCTCTACATTGAGGAGAGCGGGCGCGCCGGGGTGAAGTGCCTCATCAACAGGCACGAGTCGCTCACGGGACACGCCATCGCCCTTATCACCCCCGATTCCGAGAGGACCTTCGCCACTCACCTGGGCGCGGCCCTGCACCTTTCCCCGGAAGACGTGCCGGCGGAAGAGATACAAAACAGCAGGATTCTCCATGTGGAGGGATATCTCCTGGAAGGAGACATGAAGGAAGCGAGCATCGCCGCCATGGAGATAGCCAAGCAGAACGGCGTGAAGATCTCAATCGACCTGGCGGACCCCTCGCTCATCACCCGGAACCTGGGTGAGTTCAAGAGGATCGTGCGGAACTTCGCGGACGTGGTGTTCGTCAACGAGGAGGAGGCGCGCGCCTTTACCGCGAAGGACGCCGCGGAGGCCATTCACATCATCTACCTCATCTCCGAGGTCGCGGTGGTGAAACTCGGCGCGGAAGGGAGCCTCATCAAGGCCGAGGACCGCGTGCACACCGTCAGCCCCTGCAAAACGAAGGTCGCCAACACCAATGGCGCCGGCGACATGTACGCGGCCGGCCTCCTGTACGGCCTGGCACGGAAGATGCCCATCGAGGAAGCCGGCAAGCTCGCGAGCTACGCCTCCTCGCTCGTGGTGGCGCAGGTGGGCGCGCGGCTCACTGAAAAGATTGATCACTCAAGGGTTCCCTGAACCGATCACTGCGGTATGAGTATCTCCTGCCCGCGCCTCAGCCGGCCGGGATTCGCGAGATCGTTGAGCAGCATGATTGACGCGGCCGGTACCTGGTACCGCCGTGCGATCCTTCCCAGCGTATCGCCCTTTTTCACCCTGCACGTGGCAATGCGCGAAAGCTTCATCACGTATACCCTGTCCATGTTCCGCGCCAGGCGCTCCAGCCCCTCTTCCGGCACCAGCAGGCTGTACCTGATCGAGCCCGGCGGCGTGATGTTCTTCCGTATCTCCGGATTGTAGGTGCGCAAAAGCTCCAGGGAGATTCCTGATACCGCCGCGATTTTTCGCAGGTCCGCGGGGTACTCGAATTCAACAAGCCTCGTTTTGGCCGTCAGGACGGGGGTGATATCATCCAGCATGAAAAGGTCGGGATTGTTGTACAGAACGGAGAGCGCCATGAAGCGCGGAACGTACTCCGCGGTCTCCTCGCGAAGGGCCCCCTTTTCACGGAGCTCCCAGAAATCCTTCGCGCCGCTTTTCTGCATGGCGCGCTTCACGTACCCCGCTCCCCCGTTGTACGCCGCCAGGGCGAGCTCCCAGGAATTGAACGTCCGGTAGAGGCTCTGCAGGTGCTTCAAGGCGGCTTCCGTGGAGCGGTGGATGCTTTTCCTCTCGTCCACCCGGGAATTGTTTTTCAGGCCGAGGAGGCGCGCCGTGCCGCTCATGAACTGCCAGGGGCCCACTGCGTTGCTCCGGGAGACCGCGTGCGGATTGAAGCCGCTTTCAAGGAGGGGAAGGAGCTTCAGTCCCGCGGGGACATCGCCGTGCTTTGCGAACACCGCGTCCACGACGTCCATGTAGCGCCGCGCCCGCAGGACTCCGCCGCGCAGAAACTGTCTGCCGGCGGTCTGGTAATGGCAGATATATTCCCGTACTGGACTTCTGCGCAGCGCCGAAAGATCGTCGATCGATTCGAAAAATCCCTTATCGCCCTGACGGGGGAGATACCGGAAGTCCCTGTCGGGGCAGAAATCGGCGGCGGCGCGCCCTTCCATCATAAGAGGAAGGAGACTCCATTCCGCGGCGTATGCCCGGGCGGCTGCCGCGTGCGTCACCAGGAGGATGATACTGCACGCGGCCGCGGATGAAAGTGTCAGAGCAGACTTTTCCATCACTCCCGGTGCCTCGAGTTTCCCTTTCCCGTGATTTCGAATTTCTCCTTCATCATCGACGTATCGCTGTCCGCCACCCTGTATCTGCCGCGCCTGTCCCCGACAATAAAGCCTTCCGCCTCCAGCTCCGCAATCGCGCGCCTGGCCCTCTCCCGGTCTTCGCCGCAGGCCGCCTCCATGTCTGACCGGCGCACTGATCCGCGCTCGAGTATCTGCTTCAGTAGAAGCCCCCTGGCTTCGCGGACGGATGCTCCGTACGCGGGCTTCTTTCGGTGGGCGGTGCTCTTCCTCGCGGGATTCCCGTGGAGCCGCTTTAGCATCACCCCGTAGTCCATGAGGGCATTATAC
>JAGODF010000246.1 GCA_017998375.1 Spirochaetota bacterium | reverse complement strand
TTCTCTTACCGGACCGTCCGTATGTCAATCACTACCTGTCGGCGGAAGTGTGAATATGGGGCCGAGAAGGGGCGCACCGGGGCCCGCTCGTTGTCGATCACCGAACAGGTACGTTTCAAGCGGTACGGGACAGCGGCTGGCCTACAGGAATTCCTCGTCGGGATCCTCGAAGGTCAGAAGGTCCCATATTCCGGTGCTCCTTTCCAGCCACATGTAGAGCGTGGGAAGCAGAAGCAGGGTCAGTATGGTCGACGATATCACGCCACCAACCACGACAGTCGCGAGGGGCCTCTGCACCTCGGCGCCGAGCCCGGTATTGAAGGCCATGGGCACAAAACCGAGGCCGGCGACCAGTGAGGTCATAATGACGGGGCGGAGTCGTGTCATGGAACCCTTTACGACGGCTTCCCGAAGCGAAAGCCCCTCCGCGCGCAATTGATTGAAAAAACTCACCAGCACCATGCCGTCCAGAATCGCGATGCCGGTAAGGGCGATGAAGCCTATTCCTGCCGACACCGAAAGAGGAATGTCCCTCAGCCAGAGCAGGAAAACCCCGCCGGTAATGGCGAAGGGAATGCTGTTGAAGACCAGGAGCGTCTGTTTTATGCTCTTGAATATGCGTTCGAGGATGATGAAAATCGCCGCCAGAACGATCGGTATGATTATGAGGAGAGTCCTGCGCGCGGATGTGAGGTTCTTGAACTGCCCGCCCCATTCCGCGGCGTATCCGCCCGGAAGATTCAGTTTCGAAGCCACCACCTCCCGGGCCTCGTTAACGAAACCAACCGTGTCGCGGTCGCGGAGGTTGATGGATATGGCCGCGTACCGTCGCGCCCGGCTTCGAGCGATGGTCGTTACCTGGTCGTTCTGCTCGAGCGTCCCGATCGCCGAAAGCGGTATGCTTCCGCCCTCCGGATAGGTCACGGGGATCCTGCCTATATCGGACGTGTTCTTTCTGAACTCGTCGCCGAGACGCACCATCATCGGAAACCGCTTGTCTTCCTGGTAGAGAAATCCCACCTCCATACCGTTCATGGCGATGGCGAACGCGTGGTTGACGTCGCGTATGCTGACTCCGTAGCGGTTTATCCTGTCATAATCGAGGCGCACGTCCAGTACCGGGCTTTTTCTGAGGGCGGTCAGGGGGTCCAGCTCGACCGATTCCGCGCCGCGGATTCCCTCCATGAGCGCCTGGCCGCGCTGGACCAGTTCGTAGAGCACGTTGAGGTCCTGCCCGAATATGCGCAGGGTTATGTCGGCCCTGCTTCCCTCGAGTATTTCATTAAAGCGCATCTCTATGGGCTGGGTCATGGATATCTCCTGCCCCGGCACCGCCCTGTCGATGGCGGCGGCGATGTCGCTGAAAAGCTCGTCCCTCGTGCGCGCGCGCCCGTCTATCTCCGGCCACTCCTTCCAGTTTTTATTCAGGATCACGAAGGTGTCCGCGAAATTGACCCCCATGGGGTCGGTCGCCGACTCGGGAGTGCCCATGCGGGAGAACACGTGTTCCACCTCGGTAAACCCGGCGATCACCCTGTCCGATTCCCGCTGGCGGGCGACGGAGGTGTCGATTCCCGTGCGCGTGTCGCGCACAAGCCCGATCACCATGTCGCCCTCGTTCAGTTTCGGGATGAAGTCCGAGCCAAGGAGCATAAAAAGCATGATTGAGCCCAGCGCGACCGCCAGGGTCGGGAGTATGGTGGTCCGACGATGGTCCAGCGAAAACTCCAGCACCGGGCGGTACAGTTTTTCAATCCGGTGGAACAGCCTGCCCTCGCTCCCGCCTCCCGAGGACTTAACCGCGTAGACGGACGCGACGGGCATGAGAAACAGGGCGATAAGGAGGCTCGCCGCCAGGGCGAATATCACGGTTATCGCCATGGGGCGGAACATCTTGCCCTCTATGCCCGAAAGCGAAAGGATCGGAATATAGACGATCATGATGATGAGCACGCCGTAGAGGACCGGCCTTCCTACCTCCGCGGCGGCGCGGCGCGCGATTTCCAGCCGTTCGCCGATGCCCTTCACGCCGCCGGCGGAACGCGCCTCGTCCATCCTCCTGATGATGTTTTCCACCATCACGACGGAGCCGTCCACTATGAGGCCGAAGTCGACGGCTCCCAGGCTCATCAGGCTCGCCGATACGCCCAGCTGCAGCATGCCGGAGAACGCGAACAGCATCGATACCGGGATCGAGAGCGCGACCAGAAAGGCCGCGCGCATATTGCCCAGTATGAGGAAGAGCACCGCCACCACGAGAATACCGCCCTCCATGAGGTTTTTCGTCACGGTGTTTATGGTCGCGTTAACAAGGAAGCTTCGGCTGTAGAGCGTCCTTAATTCGACATCGTCGGGAAGCGGAAGACGCTCAACGGCCTTTTCGACGTCCAGGGCCACGTTGCGGCTGTTGGCCCCTATGCGCATGAGCACCGTGCCCAGCACCGCCTCGTTTCCGTCGTAGGTCGCCGCCCCGAGCCGCTGGGCGTGGCCTTCCTTCACCGTCGCCACGTCGCGTATGCGGACGGGCGCTCCGTAGACGTTCAGTTTCACCGGTACGTTGCGTATCTGCTCGAGGCCGGTGATCCGTCCGAGGGTGCGGACGATTATCTGTTCGCCCTTTTCCTGGATGTATCCGCCGCCGTAGTTCTCGCCGAGGCTTTCGATGCCGGAGATCAGCTCGTTGCAGGTGAGGCCGTTGTTGTCCATCCTGCGCGGATCGATGTTGATATGAATCTCCTTCTTGTACCCGCCGTTCGATTCGACCTCGGCGACGCCGTCCACCGCCTTCAGCGCGGGCCGCGCGATGAAGTCCTGCACCGTGCGCAGATAGGTAAGGCGCTCCTTTTCGGGTTTCTTCGCGAGTTCGCTCCCGTCGCGCGCGAGCAGGGTGTACATAAAGACCTCGCCGAGGCCCGTCGACACCGGTCCCAGTTCGGGGGATATGCCCTGCGGCAGGCGCTCTTTGACCGCCTGCAGGCGCTCCAGCACGAGCTGGCGGGCGAAATAGATGTCGGTCCTGTCGGAGAACACCACGATGACCTGAGACAGGCCGTATTTGGAAAGGGACCGTATGTCCTCAACGGCCGGAAGGCCGGCCAGCTCCGATTCGATGGGAAAGGTGACGCTTCGCTCGATCTCCTCGGGGGCCAGCGCCCCGGTCACCGCGTTCACCATGACCGATACGTTTGTGATGTCGGGGACAGCGTCGATGGGGAGCCTGGCGAGCGACCACACGCCGACGATGATCACCGCGAGCGTGATCGCGCCGACCCATATCCTGGAGCGCAGGGCCCTTTCAATGAGCTTTTCTATCATGGATGATCGCCCTCTACCGCTATTTCCTGGGCGGAGAGAAACAACAGCGAGGTATAAACGTTCACGAGGTCGAGCTGGGAGCGGAAAATCTCCTCGAGCATTTCATGCGTCTGGGCGTCCATCTCGAGGAAGGTGGCAAGCGTCACTCTGCCCCTGCGGAATTCCACGTCGGTGTAGCGCATGGCCTCCTCGAGATCCCGGATGTCGTCGATCGCGAATTTCCCCACCATGGCCGAGGCGTACTCGTAGCGGGCCGCGAGCTCCCGCACCTGTTCGTCCACCTGGCGCTCGGCGTGGCGAAGCGTGTGCTCCTCGGACTTTTCCCGCTGGGAGCCCATCTCCACGGCGTTACGGTTCCGCGAGAAAAGTGGAAGCGGAAAGCTCACCCCCGCGCCGAAACTGCGCTCCGACACATCGGTCTTCTCGTCGCTGTAGAACGCCGAGACGTCCACGTCGGGATATGCCCCGCGCTCCGCGAGTTTCCGTTCCTTCCGCGCGCCCTCGAGGGCCTCCTTCCGGTCGCGCACAAGGAATCCGTCGCGCCGGGCGCGTTCGGCCACCGTCGCGGCGTTCAGCTGAGGTGCCCGGGCGAACCATCTCACCCTTACCTCGGGAAGAGTATCCGCGGAGAGGGCGGTGTAGAGGTTGAGCCGTGCGAAGGCCGCCTTCGTGTCGGTGCCGATCCGTTGCACCTCCCGTTCGAGAAGGGCGATTTTGGACTGGATGATCCTACGCTCGACGCGCTTTTCCGGGGATATTACTATTCTGCCCTGCATATAGGTGTTGATAAGCCGAAGGCGGTCCAGGCGGTCCCGGACATGGCCGGCCCTCTGGCGGTGATAGGCGTACTCATACGCCAGGCGGGTCACCTCGTACCGGATGAAGAGCCTCATCTCGTCGAGACCGAGCCGCGCGCGCGTCTCCTCCTTCAGCGCTATCTCTTCCATAATGCCCTTCTTCCCCGGGAAAGAGAGACGCTGCGACACCGAGGCTTCGAACATGCGGCCCGAGGCGTCGCCGGCGGTCTTTCTGCCCGCCGAAAAGCCGATCTCGGGGTTGTACCACTCGGCAAGATGCCTGCCCGCCGCCGCGGCATGGCGCGCTTTTGCCTCCTGCGTTTTAAGGGGCTCGTATTTCTCGAGGGCGATGCCGACGAGGGACTCTACCGTGTACGACGATGGGGGTGACTGCGCAAACAGCGCTCCGCTCGCGGCGAGGAGATGGAGCACAATACACATGATCAGCGGCGCGGAACAGGCGATACCTTTCTGCATGGGTAAATCATGCACGGTTCGACGCGATAATCAAGAGAAAAACAGGCGGGGATACTGGCGTGCGAGAGCGTTTTGCGCTGCACCCGCGAGAATCGCGGGTGCAGCGCAAAACGGCCGGAGGCTCATTATTTGATTCGCGCGTTCCACTGCTCGATGCGGTCCGCGAGCTTCGTAAAGAGCTCTTTTGTATCGCCTTCTATCGTAATGGACTCTATTTTGTCGCCCTGGGCGATGGCGTTGACGGTCTCCTGGTCGGTTGCGTCGAGGACCGCGCCGAACATCGTGTGCTTTCCATTGAGCCAGGGCGTGGGAACGTGGGTGATGAAGAACTGGCTTCCGTTGGTGTTGGGGCCGGCGTTCGCCATGCTGAGGATGCCGGGTTTGTCGTGCTTCAGCGAGGGCGAGCACTCGTCCTCGAAGGAGTAGCCGGGACCGCCCGTACCGGTTCCCAGCGGGCAGCCGCCCTGTATCATGAAGTTGGCGATTACCCGGTGGAACTTCAGGCCGTTGTAAAAACCCTTCTGCGCGAGGTTCGCGAAATTCGCGACGGTGACCGGCGCGGCGTCGGCGAAGAGCGAAAGCCTGATGTCGCCCCTGTTCGTCTTTATGGTTGCGGTGAGCGTGCTCATGTGTGCTCCTTGTATCGTTGTGATGTGCGGCGAAAATATGAATCAAATCTTCAGAATTGGTGCGTAACGACAAAAATGTCATCGCGAGGAGGCCGCAGGCCGACGTGGCGATCTCAAAAGGCATCACGTTTTCCTTGGGAACCCCGATGCTCCGTGAGATTGCCACGCCCCGATACGTCCGTGGCTCGCAATGACGCTTCGTAAGGTAACAACTCTAGTATAGTGCGGCGCGATTTGTCAACAGCAGTGCGGGAAAAAAAGTCCTTGCCGTACGGGTTTCATGATACTCTCTGGATGCTCGTACTCAACGACGCGCGAAAGGGGCATATGGCACACGAACAACCGGGGCTTCCCGAAAACCGCTTCTTCTTCAACCTCACGCCGGACATCATACTCCGCGCGCTGGAGGAGGCCGGCTTCGCGCCGTCCGGGCACTGCATGGCGCTCAACAGCTACGAGAACCGGGTCTACGACCTCAGGCTGGAGGACAACTCGCACGTGGTGGCCAAGTTCTACCGCCCCGGGCGCTGGACGCGCGAACAGATACTGGAGGAGCACCGCTTCCTGGCCGATCTGCGCGCCGACGAGATTCCGGTGTGCGCCCCGCTCGAGCTCTCGGGCGGAGGGACCCTCCGCGAAACCGAAGGCATCCTCTACGCCGTGTGGCCGCGCACCGGCGGCCGCGTGCCCGACGAGCTCTCCGACGAGGAGCTCGCCATGCTCGGGCGGCTCTGCGCGCGCATCCACAACAACGGGGCCGCGGGAAAGGCCCCGCACCGGATAGAGCTCACCGGCGAGAGCTACGGGCTTCAGCCGCTCGCCTTTCTCCTCGAACGGAACTTCCTCCCCGAGCACTGCCGCGGGCGCTACGAGAAGGCCGTCCGCGAGGTGGTGGACATCTACGAGTCGCTCCGCGCCGGCGTGCCCTTTCACCGCATTCACGGCGACTGCCACCTCGGCAACCTCCTGCGCGGAAGCGAGGGCTACTTCTTCCTGGACTTCGACGATTTTCTGAGCGGCCCGGCCGTGCAGGACGTCTGGATGCTGG
>JAGODF010000245.1 GCA_017998375.1 Spirochaetota bacterium | reverse complement strand
ACCGCGGGGTGATACTCACAGGCGCCACCCTGAAGCTCTTCGTCGACAGCGCCGCCGCCGCGGGTCGCGATATCAGGCGGACGCTGTCGCGGAGCGGGATCAGGGTGCTGTCGCTCGCCGAACGGCGGCCCTCGCTGGAGGACTGCTTCGTCCACATCGTGGCGGGGGAATCATGAGCGCGCGCGGTTCGCTGATACGGATATTCGCGCTGGCTGACAAGGAGTGGATACAGGTGCGCCGCGACCTCCGGAGCCTCATCCTCTCGATCCTGCTCCCGGTGATGCTCCTGCTCCTGTTCGGCTACGCGCTGAACATGGACGTGAACCGCGTGAGCACCGCCGTCTACGACCAGGACAAGAGCGCGCTTTCCCGCGCGCTGGTGGACAAGCTCTCGCACACCGAGTATCTCACAATCAGTCGCTACCTCGAATCGCACCGGGAGATCGACGCGCTCATCGACCGGGGCGATATCATCCTCGCGGTGGTGATACCGCCGTCATTCGAACGCAACTACATGTCCGGCAAGCGCGCGGACATCCAGCTCATCGTCGACGGCTCCGACTCCACCTCTGCCATGGTGGCCACGGGCTACGTGAAGGCCATTCTCTTCAATATCAACCGCGACAGGAAGATGGACGAGCTCAACCGCGCGGGCGTTCCGGGGCTGCGAATGCCGGTCGAAGTGCAGAGCCGCGTCTGGTACAACCCGGAATTGAAGAGCCGCAACTTCATCATCCCGGGCATCGTGGTACTCATCATGGCGATCATCTCGGCGCTCATCACCGCGCTCACCATATCGCGGGAGTGGGAGCGCGGCACCATGGAATCGCTCATCTCCACTCCGGTGCGGAAGCACGAGCTTTTCATCGGAAAGCTCCTGCCGTACGTCTTTATCGCCCTCTTCGACCTGGTGATCACCCTGACGCTGGGGCACTTCATCTTCGACGTGCCCATCCGCGGCAGCTTCGTGGAGCTTTACACCATGGCACTCCTCTTCCTGGTCGGGACCTGCAGCCTGGGGATCCTCATCTCGTCGGCCACGCGGGTCCAGGTGGTCTCGATCCAGGCCGCCATGATGGTGACCTATCTCCCCTCACTCATACTCTCGGGATTCATCTTCCCCGTCAAGAACATGCCGCTGGTGGTGCAGGCAATCACGTATCTTGTCCCGGCGAAGTACCTGATACTTATCCTCAAGGCCGTGGCGCTGAAAGGCGTGGGCTACACGATGCTCTGGACGCAGGTGGTCTTCATGGTGATCTTCGCCCTCGGGGTCGGGGCTCTGAGCCTGAAAAAACTTACGCTGCGGCTGCCGGAATAAGGGCGATGATGAAGGCGATCCGGAAAAAGACGGTGCTGAGTTTCCTCAGGAAGGAGTTCAGGCAGCTCTTCCGCGACAGGAAGATGCGCATCGTGGTGTTCGCCCCGCCGATCGTCATGATGATTCTCTTCGGCTATTCGATCAACATGGATGTGGCGAGCGTCAGCATGGCGGTGCTCGACCAGGACCGCACTGCCGTGAGCCGCGCACTCGTGGAGCGCTTCACCGCGTCGGGATACTTCGTGCCAAATAGGTATCTCGACTCGCCGCGGGAGATAGATCCGCTCCTGGACACCGGGGAGGCGGAATTCGTGCTGGTGGTGGAGCGCGGCTTCGCGAACAGGGTGAAGTCGGGGCTCACCGGCTCGATACAGACGCTGGTCGACGGCACCGACTCGAGCCGTGCGGCGGTCATCGTCGCGTACGTGAACCAGATCACCCAGGAATTTTCGCAGCAGTACCTCTTGGGAAGGATACGGACAGTGATGCTGAACAAGGGCGCGGCGCTGCCGCGGGGGAGGCAGGGCATCGGCATGCAGGAGCGCTTCCTCTTCAACCCGGACCTCGCGAGCCGGAACTTCTTCCTGCCGGGGATGCTGGCCCTGCTCCTGGTGCTGGTCGCGACACTCCTCACCGCGATGTCCATCGTGCGGGAGCGGGAGGCAGGCACCATCGAGCAGATCGTCGTCTCGCCGCTGCGCCCCATGGAATACATCGCGGGGAAGTCGGCGCCGTTCATGCTGGTGGGTTTCCTCGACATCATCCTGATCAGCGCGATCATCATCTTCTGGTTCCGCGTGCCGTTCAACGGGAGCTTTCTCTTCCTGCTCGCGTCGGGCCTGGTCTACATCTTTACCTGCTCGTCGATGGGCCTCTTCATCTCGTTCAGCTCCAGGACGCAGCAGCAGGCGATGCTCTCGTCGTTCCTCTTCTTCATGCCGGCCATACTCCTGTCGGGCTTCATCTTCCCCATCTACTCGATGCCCGAGGCGGTCCAGTTGGTCACATATCTCAATCCGGTCCGTTACTTCATCGCGATCATACGCGGCGTATTCCTCAAGGGCGTGGGGTTCGCCGTGCTCTGGAAGGACCTCGCGGCGCTGGGGGCAATCGGCATTGCGCTTTTCTACTTCAGCGCGCGGCGCTTCGCCAGGGGGATAGAATGACGGAACACACGGTGGAAGTGGAACGCATCACAAAGCGCTTCGGCGACTTCACCGCGGTGGACACGGTGAGCTTCGCGGTGGGGAAGGGGGAGATATTCGGATTCCTGGGGCCCAACGGCGCCGGCAAGAGCACCACCATCAAGATGCTCTGCGGGATACTGAAGCCCAGCGGCGGAAAAGGCCACGTGAACGGACACGATATCATCACCGGGCAGGAGCGCATCAAGGAGAGCATCGGGTACATGTCGCAGAAATTCTCCCTCTATGAGGACCTCACGGTCAGGGAGAACCTGGAGTTCTTCGGAACAATCTACGGGCTGGAGGACAGGCGCCTCGCGGAGCGGGTGGAATACGCGTTGGGGATCGCGGAGATCGGCAGCCGCGTTGACAACGTGGTGAAGACGCTCCCCGCCGGGATGAAGCAGCGGCTGGCCCTGGGCGCGGCAATCCTCCACGACCCGCCGGTCCTCTTCCTGGACGAGCCCACCTCCGGCGTGGACCCTATCATGCGGCGCAACTTCTGGGAGCTGATCTACGAGCTGTCGCGCGCGGGGAAGACCGTCTTCGTCACCACGCACTACATGGACGAGGCCGAGCACTGCGACCGGATCGCGCTCATCATCGCCGGGAAGATCATCGCGCTCGATTCCCCCGCCGCGCTCAAGGGTTCGCTCGACCACGGCGTCTACTCGCTCAGGACGGAGCGTTTCATCGAGGCGTTCGACCTGATCGCCGGCGCGGAGTTCGTCGACGAGGCCGCCATCTTCGGGAGCGACATCCATATCCTCTGCGCGCCGGGCCTTCCGCTGAAGAAACGCCTGGATGATATCCTTCGGGGCGCCGGCCACGGGAAATACCGCCTGGAGAAGATCGCGCCCACGCTGGAGGACGTCTTCGTGACGGAGGCGCGCCGTCACGGCGTGTGAGCGCATCAGCCTCGGTCGGGGAGGAGCGCCAGCGGGTCCAGGGGCCTGCCGGCGCGGTTGATCTGGAAGTGGAGCTCGTCGCCCTGGGTGCCTATCATCCTGCCGCGGCCCACCGTATCGCCCTCGCTCACGTTGATGCCGCTCATCCGCGAATAGACGGTGAGATAATGGCGTTCGTGCTTGATGATCACGTAATGCCCGAAGCCGCGCATCGTGCCGATTTTCTCCACCACCCCGCGCGCCGACGAGAGCACCGGCGCGCCGGACCTGCCCCCGATGATGATCCCGATGGGCCGCACCCCGCTGTCCCCGTCGCGCCGGATGCCGTCGGCATTCCTCACGGGCCATGTGAAGGGAGGCGCACCGGCGATGTCGGCACGCGCGGAAGGCGATGCGCTTTCCTCCCGCGCCTTCGCGACCGCGTGGCGCGGCCCGCCGGGTACTCGTATTCTCCTCCCCGCCGTAAGCGTGGCGCTTCGCGATACATTGTTCGCGCTGCATAGTTCGTCGACGGTCACTCCGAATCGCCGCGCGACGCCGAAGAGGGTGTCACCCGGGCGCACCCGGTAGTATCGGGGCCTTCCCGCCGTTTCTCCACGACTTCGCTGCGTCGCGGCGACGGCGGGGCGCACGCGGGAGGATTTGCGCCGGCGCTCGATTACCGGATAGTGTTCACCGGTATCGGGCAGGCGTATTTTGGGATCTGTTTCATGAATAGGGCCGGGACTTTTGGCGTGGAGGATCTCACGCGGCGGAGCGTCCCGGCGCGGGGTTGTCATTCCTGCTCTGTAGCCCGGAGAAAGAATATCGATAATTTCGGCGGAGGGAAGGGCGAGGGTGCCCTCCCCGTGGCGCGTGAGCGCCCGGGCACCCGGTGCGATGAGTATCAGCATCAGAATGAGTGCGGTATGTTTCAACATCCCTGTTTCAATCCGGGAACATGTCCGTATGTTCCCACTCTCCCCGCCGGGACTTCCTCTGCCCGGAGGTCATGGCGCTCGATACGCGTGTTCAGACAATAAACATGCACTTCATCCGTCGCGCATCCACGGGCGGATTATGCCCATATCCTATTTTCGGTTTGCGCAACTTGAAAATTGAGCGAATCAGCGGGCATGAACGGGGATAATCGGCCGGGAAGAGCCCTCATGCGACATAGCGCGATAATTTTTCGTGGAAGGCGCGAAATCGTTTTCGCACCCTCCGCGATCGTCACAAATCCTTGCCCGTGGTGGTCACGGTGAGCTTGCCATGGCGGACGTTCTTCACGGAGAGCAGGTGGTCGGATATTGCCTGCACGGTTTTCCGCGCGCCCCGGAGCAGGAGCACCTCCAGGCAGTTGTGCTCGTCAAGGTGCACGTGCACCGTTGAGATGATGTTGGCGTGGAATCCGTGCTGGATGTCGTTCAGCTTTTCCGAGATGTCGGTTTCGTGGTGGCTGTAGATGATGGTCAGGGTGCCTATGACCTCGGTGTCGGGAGACGAGGTCTCTTCGCGCACCAGGAGGTCGCGGATCAGGTCGCGGATAGCCTCGGACCTGTTCACATAGCCTTTCTCCTCGATGACGCTGTCAAACTTCCTGAGAAGCTTGTCGTCAATGGAAACTCCGAACCGTATTACATTGTTCATCGCGTACGCTCCGTGGGCATGTAAAACCAGTGGGGATGCTACTCTGGCACGGGGAGCCGTGAGGTGTCAAGTATTAGTTGATGGGTGACTCGTATCCGGTGAAAATATTGCGATGGAAGGACGGCCGGACATCCTCCCCGAAGTTGTAAAAAAAAACATATGAGTTGACAGCCGGATTGTCGTGTAGTATTTATGCGCACTATACAGAATCAGGGGATTATAGAATGCAGGATACGCAGGGAACCACACCCGCTCCGGCGGAGGGCGCCGAAAAGCCGGCAATGAAGAAAGCCCGGGCGGCTTCGAGGCAGCCATCGACTGTATCGTCAAAGATCTTCAAACTCATCCTCAAGTACAAGGAATCAAAACTGTTCACGTGGGTCAACAGGAACTATGTGCTTTCCCTGGTAATCGTCACCGTCTGGGGCATGGTCATCGTGGGGGCCTTTCTCTTCTTCGTCATCTATACCGTGCTCCAGCAGAATCCCGGGCAGTGACGCGGCCCGGGGTGCCGGGGCCTAATCATCCTCCCGGATTGAATTGAAAATCGTCATGACCTCGTCCATCCGGTCGAGGAAGTGGTCCAGCAGAACCGGGTCGAAATGCCGGCCCCTCTGCTCGCGCAGGTGCGCAAGTATCCTGTCCATGGGCCAGGGCTCCTTATAGGGGCGGCGGGAGCAGAGCGCGTCGAACACGTCGGCGATGGCGACGATTCTTCCGTAGAGATGTATATCGTTTCCCTTGATCTTTCCGGGGTATCCCGTGCCGTCGAATTTTTCGTGATGGGCGAGGGATATCACCGCGCCGGCCTTCAGGTACTGGCTCTCGGCGTCCTTGAGCATGGTGTACCCGATCTCGGGGTGTTTTTGCATCGATGATTCCTCTGCGGGACTCAAGGCCGTCGGCTTGGTCAGGATGATATCGGAGATGCCGATCTTGCCGATGTCGTGGAGCGGCGCCGCGTTGAAGATGATCTCCTGGGACTCCTCGCTCTCCCCGGCGCAGCGGGCCAGCATCCGCGAATAGTACCCCACGCGCGAGACATGTGCGCCGGTTTCCTCGTCCTTGAACTCGGCGGCCCTGCCCAGGACTTCCAGCGTTTCATGCTCCCTGGTGCGGATCTTCTCGGTCGCCTTCGCGACCTCGCTTTCCAGCAGCTTCGCCCTGTCCCGGAGGAGGAGCTGGGACCGCCTGAGTTCCATGAGGTTCGCAGTGCGCGCCTTGAACT
>JAGODF010000244.1 GCA_017998375.1 Spirochaetota bacterium | reverse complement strand
TCAAGCACCAGATCGAGGACATCACCGGCCTCAAGAGCCCAACCAACCTGGAATCGCAGGCAAGGAACCAGAACTCAATTGCCGACAAGTCGCTTGACCAGCTCGTGGAAAGGAAGAAGAAGTCCCAGCCCGCCAGCGTGCGCAGCAACTTTTTCTTCTTCACCGACGAGGAGGATTTCTTTTTCACGCCGAAGAAGAAAAAGGCAACCACCGTCGACGACCTGACCGCGAAGCGGACGGAGAACCGGAACATACTGGGAGAGGGCTGGGAAACGCTGCCAGACGACAGTGGAAGCGACATAGCCCGGAAGGATGACATACCGGAACCTATCATCGAGCCGAAGAAGAAGGAAGAGGTCCCGAAGGTGGAGCCGCCGGCGGAGCAGGAGGACACCTCCGGCATAGGCTTTATCGCCAATCCCGACGCGCCCGCCTTCAACTGGCGCGACAAGAAGCGGGTGACGCCGATACGGCACCAGTACACCTGCGGGAGCTGCTGGGCCTTCACCACCATAGGTGTTCTTGAATCGAGCTACAAGATCCAGACGAACAAAGACTACGATTTCTCGGAACAGCAGATTGTGGACTGCGCCACGGGCAACGACGGTCGCAGGGCCGGCAGCTGCAACGGCGGCTGGTACGGCTCGGCCTTCGAATCGCTCCAGCGCAACGGCGCAATACTGGACAGCATGTCACCCTACAAGAACAAGGACGGTTTCTGCAGCGGCACTTCACCCAGCAACTACAAGATCGCGACATGGGCCTATGTGGTCCCCAACGCGGGGACTCCGTCCATCAAGGATATGAAGCGCGCCATCGCGAAATACGGTCCCGTCGCCACGGCCTGCAAGGTCACCCCGGCCTTCCAGGGTTACACCGGCGGCGTGTTTGACGAACACACCAGCATGTACGGTGCCAACGACGTGAACCACGCGGTGGTCGTCGAGGGCTGGGACGACAGCAAGGGACGGGGCGCATGGCTGCTACGCAACTCCTGGGGCACTGGGTGGGGCGATAACGGCTACATGTGGATAGAGTACCAGTGTAACGGAATAGGATTCGGCGCTGCATGGGTGGTCGCCGACACGCAGCGATAGGGAGGATGTTGATGATAAAGAAAACGGCGGTATATATTCTCATGATGATTCTGGCGGCAATGCTCGGTGGAATTTCCTGTAAAAGCGGCGAGATAGACTTGAGCGAATGCCGCCCGCTGGTCACAGAGGCGGACAACGGCAAGGATGTCACCATGAAGAAGGGCGATACCATCTGTCTCAAGCTCCGGGCCCAGCTGGGAACCGGCTTCGGCTGGTACGTGGAGAAGAGCGCTCCCAATCTCAAGCAGCTGGGCAGCCCGCAGCAGATGCACGAGAAGAAAGGCGAACCCGGCGCGGTCGAGTTCCAGGTGTACCAGTTTACTGCCCAGGACGCAGGCAAGGGCGCTATCGAGCTTGTCTACAAGAGGCCCTGGGTGAAGGACGTCCAGCCCGAGAAATCGTTCAAGGTAACGGTGAATGTGCAGTAAAGGCACTGCATGCGCGGCAATCCAAAGGCGCCTCCCGGAGGTGCCTTTTTTTATGCATGGAGGCGGTTCAGGCTGGCGGTTGCAGGAGTTTTTCGGGTATTCCCCAGTATAACACCAAACAATGGACATCTTGGATTATATATTGCATGAAAACATAGTTATGATAATGATAGTTATCGTAACCTTTCATTAATTTCCCTAATATCTCATCAACGAAGAGCTCCACTGCCCTGGCAACGATGAACGAAACCGACAACTTGAACACCTTGCTTAAATCCCTGAAATACTCATACTCGTCACCTCCGAGGGACACATGCATCCTACGCCACATGCTCTTCACCCTCCGTTCCTGGTACCTGACGCGCACCCACGCCCTTGCCTTCAGTACTTCTCCATGCCCGATGCGCCGCATCAGGCACGACACGAAATACGTCCTTGAAACACCCGCTTTCGCTGCCGAATCATCCAGCACGGCCAGAACGCACCTGTCGATGTGGATTGTCGTATCTATCATCATGCCCTCCCGGGAATTAGCTCCCCCAATTCAGTACGAAAAATAGCGATCCGGCGTTGAATTAATTTATTGACCGGCGCTGTTTTTTCATCTTACGATTACCGCAAGGCCTGTTGCGGGCACTGAACGGTATCCCATGAAAAAACTGATAGTACTGCTGCTCCTGGCCGCATCGGCGGCATCCGCCTATTTCTACCGGGACGAAGTCCGCTCCAGGTATATGAGAACCTATTATCTGCAGATAAAGAAGGTGACCCCGGATTCCGTGGAGAAAAACGCGGAGAAGCTGCTGCGATTGGAAAAGTTTGCCGATGCCGCGCGCTTCTCGGAGGACCTGCTCCGGGTTTACCCGGGCAACCGGAAACTCCTGCGCATCGCCGGGCTCGCGAACTTCAGGCTCTCCAACAGCCTCGCCGGGGCACAGTACCTGCTCCCGGTCCTCACCAATGATCCTGATGACGAGGAGCTCATCCTGCGCACTGTGGGGATACTGTACGACGAGCGCTATTACGCGGACGTCATCACACTCCTCACAAAGATACCACCCGGCAGGGACCCCGCCCTCACCTTTTACATGGGGGCATCCCTGGCCGGCGCCGGGCGGTATGCCGAAGCCCTGCCCTACCTCGAAAAATCGGAGGGCCGCGGGAGCAACAATCCCGATGTCTACCATTTCCTTGGCCTTGTCCACGCGAAGCGCGGTGCCGAGGATGCCGCAATCGAAAACTTCCGCAGGGCTCTGGAGCGCAACCGTCTCCACCGGGAGGCGCGACGGGCCCTCATTGAACTTTACACGAAAAGGCAGATGTTCCGCGAAGCCGAGAAGCTCTTCCGGGACGGCATGTACTGAAACATCCAATGAAAAAACCTGAAAGTCTGGTTTCACCGGGAACCAGTGGAAAGGTTTTCTGTCTAATAAAACATGCGGAATGATGTACGCTTATTATTATGCCTGATATGTTCCGCTACCAAGGAGGCCCCATGAACACACACGCATCATCCGGACAGAAGACCACGCAGCGGACCACCGCCCTTCCCCTTGCGGCAGCCTGCGCGATAGCGGCGCTCCTCATGCCATCCATTCCCATGGCTAACGAGCCGGAAGAGAGGGGGCTCCGCGCGAGCTCGTCCATCAGCGAAGTGGTGCTGTACCGCGACCGCGCCGCCGTGGAGCGCGCCGCCGATATCGACCTCCCCGAGGGCTACTCGGAAATCATCTTCCCGGCCCTGCCCGACGGGATCCACGACGACACGGTGCGCGTCAAGTCCAGCCGCGGGGAAAATATCACCATTCTGGGAATCGAGGTGGAGAAGAAGTACCTGGTGAAATCCCGCCAGAAACGGATCAAGGAGCTTGAAGAGAAGATCGAGTCGCTCCGCCGCGATGACAACGCCCTGGTGGACCGCATGAGCGCCGCCCGGACTTCCATCCGTTTCATCGAGTCGATCGGAGATTTTTCCGCGAAGAAGGCGCACGAGGGCATCCTCTACAAGGGTATCAACCTGAACGAGCTCTCGGAGACCCTGGGCTTCGTGGAACGCAATCTCCTGAAGGAGCAGGAAAAGATCCGCGGTATCGTGGAGAAGCGGAAGGAGTTATCCGACAGCATCCGCGCCCTGGAAAAGAAGCTCACCGATATCGCCGGGACGCGTTACATGGGATACCGGAGCGGAGCCATCAACGCCCAGGCGTCCATGCTCAACCAGAGCCAGGTCCAGCAGCTCAATCAGTACGCGGGCGACGCCGCCGAGATGGACCGGGAGACCTCCGTGAAGCGCGCCGAGGACCGCGAGAAGTGGGCCCGGATATCCCTGCGCGTGCGGCGGGCGGGCAGGTACGCCCTCAGGCTTTCCTACGTGATAGGTGGCGCGCAGTGGCTGCCGCATTACGATGTGCGTGCCGATTTATCCGGGAAGAAAATCGAACTCGCCTACTACGCGCAGGTGAAGCAGAACACGGGAGAGGACTGGAAGGACGTGAAGCTCTATCTCTCCACGGCGGACCCACGAAAGGCCGCTGACCCGCCCATCCTTAATCCCTGGACTATCACCCGCTACGTGCCGCCCGCGCCTTCACGGGCGAACTACAGCTACGGTGGTGCGGTGATGTACAAGTCCATGCGTGGGGAATCCGTGGCTGATGAAATGACCACGGGAACGATACGCCCGGCCTCCCAGGCGGCGGAACCGCCCCAGGTGGTCCAGGAGAAGGGCATATCCGTCACCTATGCCGTGCCCTCGCGCAAGACGATTCCCTCAGACAACGAGACACACAAGACTCCCATCGAAGCGCTTCCCTTCTCCGCGAAGGACGCCGTGTTCACCTACGTGCTGATACCCGAACGCTCGGAGTACGCGTACCTCCGCACGAGGATAGCGAACACGTCGAAGTTCACGCTGTTCCCCGGCGCCGCCAACCTCTACCTCGACGGCGATTACGTGGGCGCCACCGGCATCGGGAAGACCATCACGCCGGATAAGAAATTCACTCTCCACTTCGGCGTCGACGAGGGCATCCGCTGCGGCAAGACGCTGGTGAAGAAGTACACGGAGGAAAAGGGCATCTTTGGCGGCGACACGCGCGTCAACTACCACTACCGCATCAGGATCGAGAACAACAAGCAGAAGGAGGCGGACTTTATCGTGGAGGACCGCATTCCCGTGTCCCAGGACGAAGCAATCAGGGTAGAGGTGGATGATATCAGCCCGGCCCCGCTCTCCGACGAAAAGGAGAAGAAGCGCACCCGCTACGGACAGGGAATGCGCCGCTGGAAGCTCACTGTCCCCGCGATGACGTCGCGCACCATCGAGATAAAGTTCCACGTCCAGCACGGAAAGGACGTCCGCGTGAGCGGCGGCCTGTGAGATACCCGGATTCCAGGCGACGATCTTGATCGTCGCCTGGAATGATACCGAATGGGAAAACAATCCTACACCACGAACGCGTGCCGCGATTTCGCCGCGGCGCATGACGAGATACGCGGCAGGATAGAGGAGCGCATCCGGGTATTTCGGGAAACCTGGGCGCGCGGAAGCGAGGCGGACATCTTCATCGAACTCGCCTTCTGCCTCCTGACGCCGCAGACGAAGGCGCGCCAGGGCGAGAAGGCGGTGAACCTCCTGCTGGAGAAAAACCTCATGTTCTCCGGGACCGCCGCGGAGCTCGGACGGCACCTGAACATCGTCCGCTTCAGGTACCGCAAGGCGGAATACCTCGTGCGGGCGCGGGAGCAGTTCTCCAGGGACGGCGCTATCATGCTGAAAAAAACTTTGAAGGGCTTCGGCGAACCGCGCGCGATGAGGGAATATCTGGCCCGCGAGGTGAAGGGGTTCGGCATGAAGGAGGCGAGCCACTTTCTGCGGAACATTGGCCTGGGCGCGGAGCTCGCCATCCTGGACCGGCATATTCTGAAAAACCTCTGCCTCGCCGGGTGCATCAGTGAGATACCCTCGTCCATCACGCCGTCGCGGTACCTCCAGATCGAGAAGCGCATGATTGAGTTTTCCGACTCAATAGGCATACCCATGGAGCACCTGGATTTCGTGCTCTGGTACATGGAGACGGGCGACATCTACAAGTGAAACGCGTATCGCGCTCCCGCATTTTTCATCGCGTGAGTTTCAGGATGATATCACCGCACTCCGGGAACTCTTCCAGGAGCGCATCACGCCGGGCGAGCTCGAAGTCGGCGAAGTCGAAACCCGGCGCGACGGAGCACCCCGCCAGAGCGAAACCGCCTTCGACGGTCGCGCCGAACCAGCTCCCGGCGGACACCACGGCCTGGGGCGCTTCACCCGCGCCTATATCGTGCCCCAGCAGGAGCGCGCGGTACCGTCCCTCCGGATCGATCACATGGATGACGATCGCCGCGCCGTCATGATGGTACCACAGTTCGTCGGAGCGAATGCGGTGGAACGTGGACACTTCCCCGCCCTGCAGCAGGTAGTATATCGACGTGCCGAAACAGCGATCGCCGGGAAAACGCGCCGGGAGCGCGGCGCGCGTCACCGTCTCGGAAGCACGGTACGTTTCCCGGTAATGTCCCCCCTCGGGGTGAGGGACGAGCTGCAAACCTCTGATCCAGTACCCTGCATCTCGTATCATATCATTCACCACCCCCGGTCGATTACGCCATGCCGCGGCGCTCATACTGGCAGGTGAGTTCCATTGCGCCAGATTTTTTTACTTTACCCGAAGAATTTTCTTTACACCCGGAGGGGTGCTCCCTATAGTGT
>JAGODF010000007.1 GCA_017998375.1 Spirochaetota bacterium | reverse complement strand
AATGGCTTGTATAAGGTTAAATTTTCGATGAATTGGGGTTTTATTGGGTTCAGGAACAAATTAAGGCGGTTTATTGTTATGGTAAAAAACGTTCCCGGGGGGTGGATTCGAATAATTTACTAATAAAATATAAAATAGTAAATAACGAAAATAATAATTTTTTTTAATTTTTTTTCGCGGAGGAAACGCCCGGCGCGCGGAAGCGCTCGAAGATGAAGACGAGCAGGAGCATGAGGAGGGCGGCGTACACGTTGCTCATGAAATCGCCGATATCGTAGTTGCGGTGCGGCACCAGGGACTGCAATATCTCGTCCACCCAGCCGACGGCGACCACCGCGGCGAGGGTCGCGGCGTACGCGGCCGGCCTGGACATCCTCCCCCGGAACACGTCGTAGAAGAGGAAGGCGAGGATTCCGTACACGATAAAGTGTATCTTCTTGTCGAAGCCGCGGACCTGGATGATGATCAGCGTGTACACGACAGTGAAGACCGCGAGGACCGCGGCGGCGAGCCAGCGCCGCTCGGCATAGCGTATCATGATGACGACCAGGACGGCGATGTAGAGCGCCAACGCCACATACACGGACACCATCAGCAGGTGGCGCGCCCGGAGGTAGACTTCCAGCCGCCAGATAAAGGGAATGGACGCGAAAATGAGGACGATATACAGCGCCAGGAACAGGAACTTGCGCATGTTGGTTCTCACCGGATCCACGGGCCCCACCCAGCGCTCGTTTACAAAAAGGCATCCGGCAGGTTCCGGATGCCCTGTTCATTGTGCCCGTGTTCCATGGAGCCCGCGGGAAATGGTGAGCGCCGTTTCGGCGCTAGACGGCCTTCTGGATTTTTCCGGAGCGGATGCAGCGCGTGCAGACGTACCGGCGGACCTTGCGGCCGTTTTCCATTACCTGGACGCGGCGTATGTTGGGGCGCCAGATCCTGCTGGTCTTCTTGTTGGAATGGCTGACGTTGTTCCCGAATTGGACCGATTTATTGCAGATTTCGCATTTTGCCATGATATTACTCCAGTCGCTCGAACAATGGGACGGGTTGCTCCCTGTTTTCTCATTGACTCACGTAAAAATATAATCCAGTCTGGCCGGGTATACCTGCCGCGCTGACTTGAACGTAGTAGAAAAATGGCGCGATATTTGCAACAATTTTATTGAAAACCATGCGTTTTTTTCGCGGGATGGAACAACTATCATGAAAATAATCGAATCCACCACCGTACAGGACGCCCTCAAAAAGTCCACGGAAGTCATCAGCGTGTTCCGGAAATACGGCCTGGACTGCCCCGGGTGCCGCGGTTCCGGCCAGGACACCATCGGCATCGTGGCGGAGAACAACGGCATCGATGTTTCCGCCTTCCTCAGGGAACTGAACGCCTGCATCAAGAAATAGTCACTCATGCGCATAACCTCGGGCAGCCTGAAGGGACGCAGGATCCCCTTCGACAACAGGAAATTCAACGACGCGGACGTCACGCCCTCGAAGATCAAGGAGGCCGTCTTCTCCATGCTCGGCGAGGACCTCTCCGGAAAGCGCTTCCTGGACCTCTTCGCCGGCTCGGGGCAGGTGGGACTGGAGGCGCTGAGCCGCGGCGCGTTCCTGTCGGTCATGAGCGACAGGAACGCGAAGCGCGCGCGTTTCATCGGTGAGCTGGTGCGGCAGTGGGACGTCGCGGAACGCGCGCTGGTGCTGCACATGCCCGCGGCGCAGTGTCTGCGCTTCCTGGAGCACAAGGAGATGTCGTTCGATATCGTGTTTCTGGACCCGCCCTACGTCAAGGAGGGGGATGATACCTCGCTCTACCGCGACACGCTTGCCGCGCTCGCGAAGCACCGCCTGCTCGCGGAGGGCGCCGCCGTCATCGTCCAGCATTACGCGAAGAACGCACTCCCGGAAGCCGCCGGCGGACTCGCGCTCGTGAAGACCCGGAAATACGGGACCAGCGCGCTCAGCGTGTACGCGGCACCGGACGCTGCCGCGCGATAACAGAACGCCCCGTCCAGGCATCGCCGGGACGGGGCGTTTCGCATTCATCCGTTATGAATCAGCTTACTTAATCTTCGCCATCTCCGTCTCGATGATGCCGAGCACCGTGTTGACCAGGGACCGGCCCTGCGCGACGCTGGTGACCCTGCCGAGGTAGCGGACGACCTTGTCCTTGCCGATGACCACGACGATGCCTATGTCATTGCAGTTGCCGAGGCCCCACGCGTTCCGGAGGATATGGTCCGGGTCGGTGAGAATCTTGGTATCGTACTTGCGCTCCTTGGAGCGTACGATGCCGCGGATGACGAAGTCCGGAATACCGCGCGAGTCCGCCATGTTGGCGATCCCCTGTCCCCGGTACTTCGACTCGGGATAGTTCTTGTTCTTGATGGCCGTGGCGATCGGATCGGTGAAGTCGGCCGCGGAGCTGTCGTTGTAGAACACCGTTACCACCTTGGAACCGAGATCCGGAATCCACGCGGGATTGTTGCTCGAGTTGCGCATCTGCACGTTGCCCACGGTGGAGCCCACGCCTATCGCCCACGCCACCGCCGCGATCATGATAACCGCGAGTACGAGCGCCAGAATAGAAGTTTTCCTCATGACTGTTTCCTTATCCTCCTGTTGGATATGATGATATCATCGCGCGCCGGCGGACCCCAACGCCCTCCCTCACGGCATTCCACCTCCGGGGCAGGGACCGGGAACCGGCGCGAATGGCTACTGGTATCACCCCGTGAATTTTTTGTCCATAACATTATTTGCGGTTCCGTACACGCGACCGACGCCCATCCTCATTCCCAGATGGAGGAGCGGGCGCCTATCTCCCGCGCGACGCCCGCCAACTGCGCGTCGAGATCGTCACTTTCGCGCGACGTGACGGTCTTGCTGTAGAGCACGCTCCCCTTCTGCGCGTCAGCCACGCTCAGGGCTATGATCCTGCTCGACCCGAGCCTGCTCACCCTGCCGGTGAGGACGCGGTTGGCGCTGCGCCAGTCCCCGGCGCCGCGAAGGACTACGCGTTCCCCGCCCTTCTCCGCGCTCAGCGATGAGAAAATCTTGCGGGAAATACCTGCCGCCTCGGAGCCTTCCACGCCGTTGGCGACCAGCGGCGAGATCACCAGGCGCGTCCTCACCGACGCGGTGGGCGCTTTCTTCTCGCCCTCGACGCTCCCGCCCGGCCGGTCGCCGCCCCCATCTCCGCCCGGAACGTCGCGCTCCGATTTTTCCGCGTCCTTCGGCACCACGATATCGAGGCGCCAGTTGAAGAACCGCTCTATATACTCGGGCGGCGTGCATCCTATTCCCGCGATGGGGCGCACCTTGCGGATTTCGGTGAATAAGGCTTCGTCGCCCGCGCCCATGTCCTCCAGTTTCACGGCGCTCCCCTCTATCCGCGCCTTCTTCCCCGGGGTGACCGCGAACTCGCCGTAGGCACCGGTCTCGCTCTTCACCGACACGGAGCCTTCCTTCACCGCCACGGTGAGGGCGCCCCCCGCGAGGGACGCCGAGAAAAGCGTGCCCCGGACCGCGAGCTGGGTGCCAATCGCCTTCACCTTGAAAGAGCCGCCCTTCTTGATCGATTCGACGTAGAACGCCGAGACCCCCTTGACAAGGTGCAACGCCGTTGTCCCCAATGAAGAATCCATGCGCTCCGGCAGCGTGACGAAGTTGAGCTCGGAGTTTTCGCGGACCTGGATGATGGTATCCGCGCCGCACTGGACGAAGGCCATCGATTTTTCGTGCGTGCGCACCGTGTCCTGTCGCTCCAGGGGCATCCGTATCTCCGCGGGCTTTATCCCGCCGCCGGCCCCCAGCACCTCCACTCGGCCCACGAAGAAGTCGAGCCAGGTATGCTGCTGCGAAACCTTCGCGCAGGAGAGCATGAGGGCGATACACGCGCATGACAGCGGGATGATTCTCTGCATCTTCGACATGGGGGTGCCTCCTGAAGTGGATACTGTTCCGCCTGTACCGGCATCACGGGATGCGGGATGATTACATTGTGCGGTATGGAGCGTATCAGGCAGAGCGGCGGATGTCAAGGGGGAAATGAAGCCCTCCCCTCACATCGCCGCGAAGTATCCGAATACATAGAGCACGGCAAGCACCGACGCGAGGAACCCGGTGACCGCGGCGAAGGCGTAGGGGAAGAGGAAGATGAGCGCCGCCTTGGTGAAGGGGATGGAGTGGACCTCGGAGAGGCCCGTCACCACGATGAGCGCCGACCAGGCGAAGAGGCCGATCGAGAAAAGCGCGTAGAAGAAGGGCGGCGCGAAGCCGAAGACCTTGAAGATGTAGACCAGCGGCAGCAGGAAAAGCTGCGGGAACAGCGAGTAGAACACCAGGCTGATAATGGAGCGCGCGGCCCCCTGGTGCCCCAGGAACTGGCAGAGGATGTCGATAAGCCCCGCCGTGGCGAGGATCCTCACCGCCAGGATGATGAACAGGAGCAGGAAACCGTACGTCAGCTTGTAATAGAAGAAAGGCGTGTTGACCACCAGGAGCGACGCGGCGAGCACGTCGAAGAAGGCCGCCGCCAGGGCGATGGCGATCCCACCCGCCAGCGGTTTCGACGCCGGATCTGCGATCCGCCCGGTGAGGCGGCGCGGCTCCAGGAGGGCGAAGAAAAGGTAATCGGCCCAGCGGAGCGATTTCACGTACTCGAGCTTCGCCTTCATGGACGGAACCTGTACTCTATCATGGACGCTTCTCCCAGGCCGGTGACCGCCTCTATGCCGCGTCCCCGGAAGAGCGCGCCGCCCAGCGTGGCCATGAACTGGTCGAGGGGCGTGCGCACGTCGTCATAGACCGGCGCGTCGTCGGGAAGCTTCGCGAGCTTGCGCGCCTTCTCCAGCGCCGTCTCGAAACCGCCCGTCTCGTTCACCAGCTTCGCCTCCACGGCCTGCGCGCCGCTCATCACCCTGCCGTCGGCGACGGGACGGATGTCGTCGATGGGGATGTTCCGTCCCAGGGAGACGTCGCGCAGGAACTGCGTGTACGACGCGTCGATCATCGTCTGGATGAGGTTCCGCTCCTCCTCGGTGAGGTCGCGGTAACTGGAAAGGATGTCCTTGTAGGCGCCGCTCTTGATGACGTTCATCCTGATGCCGAGCTTCTGGAACAGTCCCTGGAGGTTGGGCGATACCGCGATGACGCCGATGGAGCCGGTGATGCTTCCCGGGTTAGCGATGATATGGTCGCACGCCGCGGCGACGTAATAGCCGCCCGACGCCGCCACGTCACCCAGGGAGGCCACCAGCTTGATGTTCCTCCTGCGCAGGGACATCAGCTTCTGGAATATTTCCTGCGTGGCCGCCACGGTGCCGCCGGGCGAGTTGATCCGTACCACCACCGCCTTGATGCGGCTGTCGCCGGCAAGGTCGTCCAGACGCTTGAGGACCGCCTCGGCGGTCCCGCTCCCGGGGAGCATGAGGCCGTCCGCGGAGCCCGTCATGGTGATGGCGCCGTTGATCCGCACCACGCCTACCCCGGGCCCCACCGAGGGCGACGAGAGGCGGTAGAACTCCGCGCGCGAGCCCTGCATGGTGAGGCTTATCTCGAAGACGGCCAGCATGGCCGAGAGCCCCAGCAGCGCCAGTATGGAAACGAGTATCTTCCTGTTTTTGTCCATCGTGATATCGCCCTTTGTCGTGACCCGGTTGCCGGGCCGTGTGCCATCAGATGCATTGTTATGCATCTGATACATTGTTATGCATTCAACGCGCCTTTCAGGCTGATGTCAATAATAATATGGGAGAGGGCGATATCACCCCCCTCCTTTTTTTGTATTTGACACCCTTCGTGCTATATACATAGTATGCAAATCCATTTTTTCCGTGCGGTCCTTCGCGAATGAAATCCATTGAAACCCGTGCAATAATCATCGGGGGCGGCGCCACGGGGTGCGGCACCCTGCGTGACCTCACTCTCCGGGGCATCGAATGCGTCCTGATCGAGAAGAGCGACGTCTCCTCCGGCACCACGGGACGCAACCACGGCCTGCTCCACTCCGGGGCGCGCTACGCCGTGAACGACCTGGAATCGGCGCGGGAGTGCATCGCCGAGAACAGGATTCTAAAGAAGATCGCGCGCCACTGCATCGAGGACACCGGCGGGCTTTTCGTCACGCTCCCGGAGGACGATCCCGACTACCACGGTCGTCTCATAGAGCACTGCAAGTACGCCGGCATCAAATGCGAGGAGATGAAGGTCCGCGAGGCGCTGGAAATGGAGCCCAACCTCAACCCCGATATCCTCGCGGCGCTCCGCGTCCCCGACGGCACCATCGACCCCTTCCGCCTCTGCTCGGCGAACATCCTGGACGCCACGGAGCGCGGCGCGGAGGTCCTCACCCACACCGCCGTCACGGGCGTCATCCTCGAGGGGGGTGCCGCGAAGGGCGTCCGCTGCGCCGACGCGTCCACGGGCGGGGAGTTCGAGGTCCGGGGCGATATCATCGTCAACGCCTCCGGGGTCTGGGGCCAGCGGCTCTGTTCCATGGCGGGCATCGAGCTTCGGATGTTCCCCTCCAAGGGCTCCATGGTGATCATCGACTACAGGATCAACAACGTGGTGGTGAACCGGTGCCGCGTCCCCTCCGACGGCGACATCATCGTCCCCGGCGACACGGTCTCCATCATCGGCACCACGTCGAGGAAGATAGACTATTCAGAGATCGAGCGCCTGGTGGTGGACGACGACGAGATCGATGTGCTCATCTCCGACGGCGAGAAGCTCATCCCCAACGTTTCCAAGACGCGGGTGCTGCGCGCCTACTGCGGCGTGCGTCCCCTGGTGGCGGTATCGGGCGAAGTGGACGGCCGGGAGATAAGCCGGGGCATCGTGCTGGTGGACCACGAGGCGCGCGACGGCGTGGGCGGCTTCGTGTCCATAGCCGGCGGCAAGCTCATGACCTACCGGCTCATGGCCGAGTGGACCTCCGACCTTGTGGCGAAGAAGCTCGGCGTGAAGAAGAAATGCGCCACCGCCGCCACCGCCCTGCCCGGCTCCGAGAAGAAATCACGGAAGCTCAAGGTGAAGCAGTTCACCGGCATCGCGAAATCAGTGGTGGGCTCCACGTTCTACCGGCACGGCGGGCGCGTGAGCTCCATCCTGGAACGGAAGATGAAGAACTACGGCCTCATCTGCGAGTGCGAGATGGTGACGGCCGGCGAGATAGAATACGCGCTCCGCAAGCTCAACGTGAAGGACATCGTCGACCTGCGCAGGCGCACGCGCATCGGGATGGGACCCTGCCAGGGCGAGCTCTGCTCCTACCGCGCGGCCGGACTCTTCGCGGAGTTCGGCGCGGCCACGCCGCAGCGCGCCAACGAGCTCCTGGTGGAGTTCCTGGAGGAGCGCTGGAAGGGCATCAAGCCCATCCTCTGGGGCGACGGCCTGCGCGAGATAGAGTTCACCTACTGGATCTACCAGGGCCTCTTCGGCCTGGGCGACGCCGCCGGCGATCGGGAGGACGCGAAGTGAACTACGACTGCGTCATCATGGGCGGCGGCATCAGCGCCCTCACCTGCGGCATTTCCTGCGCGGCGGCGGGGCTGCGCACCGGCATCATCTCCGGCGGCATGAGCGCCCTCCACTTCTCCTCGGGCTCCATCGACCTGTACGGCTATCACCCGGACCGGAAGATAGTCTACCGGCCGTTCGAACAGGTGGAGGAGCTCATCGGGCACGAGCCGAACCATCCCTACGCGAAATGCGGCATGGACACCATACGCGGCGCGATGACTTTTTTCAAAGAGCAGGTCGCGAAAGGCGGGCTCGAACTCTACGACAACGGCGACGCGAACCACTTCCACGTGTCGACGATGGGCACCGTGAAACCGACCTACTTCTCCCAGCGCAGCGTCTTCAACGAGGCCATGAAGGAGGAGTTCCGCAAGCGCCCGAAGATCGCGCTCCTCACCTTCACCGGCTACCGGGACTACTACCCGGAACTGGCGGCGGTCAACCTCAAGAAGAGCTCGCTCTTCGCGCACCTGGAGATCGTCACCGGGGAGGTGACGCTCCCCATTTACGGAAGGACCTCGCGCAACCCGCACGAGTTCCGCTCCATCGACATCGCGCGCATCTTCGACTCCGAGCGCTACATCCGCAACATCGCCGACCAGATACGGAAGGCGGCGGCCGGAGCGGCGTTCGCGGGACTGCCGGCGTTCATCGGCATCAACAACTACGCGAAGATCCACCGCCGGCTCTCCGAGCTCACGGGACTCCTGGTATACGAGATCCCCACCCTGCCGCCCTCGATCCTCGGCATGCGGATAGACGACGCGCTGAAGACGCGTTTCGCGGACCTGGGGGGCGAGTTCATCGCCGGCGACAAGATCAACGGCGGCGAGATCATCGACGGGAGGCTCGACCACGTCCACACGGAGAACCACGGCACCACGCGCATCAGGGCGAAGTACTACGTGCTGGCCACGGGGAGCTTTTTCAGCGGCGGCCTGGTGAGCGGCTTCAACATCATCCGCGAGCCGGTCTTCGACCTGCGCCTTTTCCGGGACAACGAACGGAACCGCTGGTATTCGCAGCGCTTCCTCGACACCGCCGGGCACCCGTTCCTCGAGTACGGCGTGGAGACAAACGGCAACCTCAATCCGGTGACGCAGGAGGGGCGCACCGTGGAAAACCTTTTCTGCGCCGGGGCGATCCTCGCCCACTACAACCCGGTCGCCGACGGCTGCGGCGGAGGGGTGGCCGTATCCACCGGGTACGCGGCCGCGAAAAAAATCATCCGGGGATGCGGGGCCGGCGCGGCATGATACAGCTCGAAAACATAAGCTTCGACCACTGCATCAAATGCACCGTCTGCACCATTTACTGCCCGGTGGCGCGCGCGACGCACCTCTTTCCCGGGCCCAAGCAGTCCGGCCCCGACTCGGAGCGCCTGCGGATCAAGAACCCGGACCTGGTGGACGAGTCGCTGAAGTACTGCTCCAACTGCAAGCGCTGCGAGATCGCCTGCCCCTCGGACGTGAAGATCGCGGACCTCATACAGGACGCGCGCTGGCACTATCTCCGGAAGAAGTTCCGCCTGCGCGACTACTTTATGAGCCACACCGACCTGGTGGGGAGCATGGCGACGATGTTGAGCTTCCTGGCAAACTTCGCCATGGGTCTCTCCGTCACGCGCTTCGTCATGGACCTGGTGCTCAAGATCCCGATGCGGCGCGTGTTCCCCAGGTACAACGCCACCACCTTCCGGCGCTGGTTCAAAAAGATAGCGCCGTCGCAGAAAAAATATCCGCGGAAGGTGGTCTACTTCCACGGCTGCTTCGTGAACTACAACGACCTCTCGCTGGGGCAGGACCTGGTGAGGGTGATGAACGCGCTGGACACTGGCGTGGAACTCGCGCCGGAGAAGTGCTGCGGCGTACCGCTCATCGCCAACGGTTTTCTCGAGAAGGCGGGAAAGAACGCGGCGTTCAATATCGCGTCCCTGGAGAAGAGCCTGGCGGACAGCGAGGCGACCGTCGTTTCGACGTCGTCCAGCTGCAGCTTCGCGCTGAAGTACGAGTATCCCAACCTGCTGGCCCTTGACAACTCGAAGATCTTCAACCGCACGGAATACATCACCAAGTATCTCTACAACCGCTTCCTTGAAGGGGCGGTGCCGGACATGAAACCGGTGTACCTGCGCGCCGCCTACCACGCCCCCTGCCACCTGACGCGCATGGGCGGCGTGATGTACACGATCGACCTCCTGAAGCGGATACCCGGCCTCGACCTGGTGATCCTCCACTCGGAGTGCTGCGGTATCGCGGGGACCTACGGCTTCAAGAAGGAGTACTACGACATCTCGCAGGAGATCGGGAGCCACCTTTTCAGGGCGATAGACCGCGCCGAGCCCGAGGTGGTCATCACCGACTGCGAAACCTGCACAATGCAGATCGCGATGAACACGCCCTACGAGGTGCTCCACCCCGTGACGGTGCTCGCCCGGGCGCTGGGAAAGGAGTGACGGGCGTCAGCCCAGCTTCCCCAGGAGCTCCCGCGCCGCGTGGAGGAACATCTCGTCGACGTTCCTTCCGTCCTTGGCGCTGGTGAAAAGTATAGTGTCGTTCTCCAGTTCGTCGGCAAGGCCCAGTTTCCCGGGGTCGGCGCCCCCCTCATCCAGGAGATCCGCCTTGTTCAGGGCGATGATACGGCCCGCGTCCGGGTTCACCGACCGGAAGAGCTCCGCGTGTTCCTTCAGAGCCTCCACGGTCGGCCGGCGCGTGGCGTCGCCCACGATGATGCCGAAGGACGCGCCCCTCACGTATTCCGGCGACACGCGGCTGAAGTTGTCGCTCCCCGCGATGTCCCAGACCAGGAGCGTGACCGGGGGGCGCCCCTCCAGGGCCACCTCCTTCTTCATGACGCGCACGCCGATGGTCGTCAGGTAGTCCTCACTGAAGGTGTTAGTCACGAACCTCTGGACGAGGCTCGTCTTGCCCACGGCGAAGTCGCCCAGCATGATTATCTTCCACTTGTAATCGCTCACCATCCCGCTCCCGCCACGCTGATAGTCATTGTATCTCGAACCCAAGGAGGAGGATGTCGTCGTCGGGGGGCCGGTCTCCCCGGTACGACTCTATCTCCCGCATGACCGCGTCCATGGTTTCCTCGAGGGTACCCCTCCTCGACCGGGCGAAGACGTCCAGGAGGTTCATCTCCATGCTTATCATCCTGCTCTCCCCGTTCCGCGCCTCGGGAATGCCGTCGGTGTAGAGGAAGAGCCTGTCTCCCGGAACGAGGCGCTCCTCGATGGAATCGAACTCCATGCCGCTTTTCATGCCGATGATCGTGTTGCTGTCCCCCAGGAACTCCACGGAGCCGTCCTTTCGCATGAGCACGGGGGCCGGATGCCCGCCGTTGGCGAAACGGAACACCGCGTTTTCACCCGGATCCAGCTCGCCGTAGATGCCCGTGACGAAATAGAGCGACATGTTGCTGTAGAGGCTGTCGTTCAGCTTCCCGAGATACCCCCCGGGAGGCCCGGAATGGTCCCGGAGCAGCCTGTCCGAGAAGTACTTCACCAGTGTGAGAAAGAGCGCCGCCGCGACGCCGTGTCCCGCGATGTCGCAGATGAAAACCGCGAGCCCGCCGTTGCGCCGTTTCACGAAGTAGTAATCCCCGCCGATCCCCTCCATGGGCCTGTACCTGGTGGCGATGCTGAATCCCTCGGCCACGGGAGTGTCGAAGTCGATGTACATCTCCAGCGTCTTCTTCGCCAGGAGCATGTTCTGCTCCATGATATCGTTACGGATCCGGAGCTCCTTCTCCCGCGCCTCGATCCGGTTCATGGCGTTTTTCAGGTTCGTGATGTCTTCCTTGACCGCCACGAAGTTCGTGATCTTTCCGCCGGCGTCCCGTATGGGCGATATCGACACGAGCTCCCAGTAGAGGTCGCCGTTTTTCTTCCTGTTCTGTATCTCCCCATACCAGACGTTGCCGGACAGGATGGTTTCCCAGAGCTCCCGGTAGAACTCCGGACCGTGGCTCCCCGACTTCAGTATCCTCGGGTTGTTCCCGATCGTTTCTTCGGGGGAAAAGCCCGTCACCTCGAGGAACTTCGGGTTCACGTAGACCATGCGCCCCGACGCGTCGGTGATTATGATGGACGCCGGGCTCTTTTCCACCGCGGTGCCGAGCTCCCGCAGCCTGTTCTCCATGGCCCGGCGCTCGGTGATATCGCTCAGTACACCCACGATGCCAGCGGGACTGCCGTCGGCCGCCGGTAATGTCCCCCTGTTGAAAATGACGTAGCGCGTATCGCCGCGGCCGTCCTTTACGGATTCCTCGCACTGACCCGCCCCGCAGGATTCAGCGCTCCCCGCGCCCAGCCCCATGAACGCCGCCGCGGCGCCGGGGGGCATAAGTTCCATCACCCTCCGGCCGATGATATCGTCCCTCTCCTTTCCCAGGAAAGCCGCGAACGAGGTGTTGCACCCGAGGAACATCGAGTCGGGGTCGGTGTAGTAAACCGGGTTAGGCATGGTATCCAGGAGCGTCCGCACGAACTCCTCCCGCTGCACCAGCTCCTGGTTTTTCAGGAGGAGGTCGTTCCGCCTCTGCTGGACCTTCCGGAGCGATATCCCTTCCGCGGTGGCGTCGCGCACCACAAGGAGCGCGGTCCCCTCGGCGGGGCGATAGATGAACAGGTGGAGGTCGAAGAAGATGTCACGCTCGGGGACGCGGTTCACCGTGGGAACGCAGAAACCATCGGACTCGCCGTTCTGCACCGCGGCGATATCTGCCTCGAGTCCCACGAGTTCCGGGAAGAGGTCCAGGAGCTGGACCGGCCCGTCGGGCCGCGACGCGCCAAGATAGCCGAGGAAGTCGGAGTCGGAGAGGTCCAGTTCCAGGGAGCGGTTCACCGTCGCATAGTAGATGCCGAAGCGCACGCTGAGTATTTCATGTATGCTGTGCATTACCCCGCGGGCTCCCGAGCTTTCCTGCTATGTGCGCGAACAGCGCCTCCACGTTCTCGCCGGTTTTCGCGCTTGTGCGGAACGACGCGGCGCCGTAGCGCGCACCGTAGGTTTCCATGAACTTATCCAGGTTGCCCGGGAACTCGGACTCGCTGAAGCGGTCCACCTTGTTAAAGGCGATGGTGACGATACCGCGGGGATTGACCGCCAGGAATTCCCGGATGTGCGCCTCTATCTGTGTGATGGTACCCAGCCGGGTGAGGTCCGCCACCACGACCGCGGCGCTCGCACCCTGGAGGTACTGCGTGGTGAGGTTCCGGACATCCACCAGGCCCCCGATGTCCCAAAGGAGGAGCGTGACGTTTCGCGTTCCCGCGGGCGTTTCCATCGCCATTTCCTTCTTCGACACCTTGACGCCGATGGTGGTAAGATAGAGTTCGTCGAACAGATCGTAGACGTAGCGCTTGACCATGCTGGTCTTGCCCACGGCGAAATCGCCCAGCATCACGATCTTGTATTTTTCAGTGGTAGATGTCATTGGTCCCGCGCACCGGCCTTCATTTTTCAGCAAACTTCGCGAAGAGCATCACCCCTCGACGGTCCCTGTACTCGGCGAAGCGCGGATCGGACTCGAGTATGCCGGGGGAGAAATCAGCCGGGTGGAGCCGGTTCCTCGCGATTCCCAGCCGGGCAAGGTAATCGCTCACAGCGCGGATGCGCCCTTCCGCCAGGCGCTTGTTCAGATCGTAGCCGCCAGCGGGATCGTTGAAGGCGATGATGTCCACGTGGATATCGGCGTAGGGGCCGAGTATCTCGCGGGCCCGCCGTATCTGGAGCACCTGTGCGTCTCCCAGTGCGGTCACGCCGGCGGGGAACTGCACCACGATCTTTTCCAGCTCCTGCTTTACCGCCACCAGCTGGAAGGAGCGGAGCCTGCGGTCGAGCTCGTCCAGCTCCCCGCGGTACTTCTCGACGGTGCGGTAATCGGTGGTGACCGCCCGGTTCCGGGTTTCCCTGATTTCGCCGAACCCGCCCACTATGCCGCCGATCCGCTCGCCGTCCTGCTTCGAGCTCACGGAACCCTCCACGACGGCCAGGCTGCCGCTCACGCGCACGGTGACGTCGTGGGTGAAGGGCGGCATGGTCTCCCGGATTTTTTCCGTGATCCTCCGCTCCAGGGCCCGGTCGCGGTACGCGGAATATCCCCACCAGGCGAGGCCGGTCGCCAGCAGGAGCGCGAGTACCGCGGCCGCGATCTTCACCTTCGCCAGGGACTTCCTTTCCGCAGTGTCCGCCGCGGGAGTGTTGGTTTCCTGGATGAGCCGGGCCAGTGGCGCCTCGATCCCGGCAAGCCCGTCCATGGAGCCGTTGAAGTTCTTGAGCTGCCGGCGGTAGCGCGCGTGTATCTCCCCCAGGACCGATTCGGACCTTTCCATGAACTGCATGTCCGGGGAGCCCTTGGCCACCACGGCGGCGTGGAAATACGCGCTCTCCGTGACGATGATCCTCGAATCGCCGAACTGGATTTCGTTCAGGCCCGCGCCGTCGCCCCTGAAGGAAGTCCTGATGAAATCGTTGATGGCCGCGAGCATCCCCCCCACCAGGTCCTTGTCGATCGACTCGTCGCCGGTCCGGGAGGCGTGGCCGATAAGGAGGGACGATTTCTTCTCGAGGAGGAAAATCTCCTCTATATAAAATGGAAGCGAATCGCGCAGTACGAGTTCCGCCACCGGAATGCCGGTCCTCCAGGACCTGAAGCGATAGCCCCACATCTTCAGGCTGAAGGAAGATTCAAGGCGGTCGTTGATATAGTTCACCATGGCGCGGAACGCGTCGGCGACTTTCTTCGCGACGAGCTTCCCCACCACCGGGTATATGAGGTCGAAGAGCTCGGCGGACGGCACGTACTTCATGCTCCGGATGTGCGCCAGCTCCTCTTCCATGGTCCTGATCTTCTTCGCGTTGCGGTACGCCAGGGATATCTCCTCTATGTTTTCATCTATGGCGCGGAAGGAGATGTGGACGAAGTCGCCCGAGGGCTTGTATTCGATGATGCGGTTGCGGTGCAGGGACTCTATCCCGCGGTACACGGACAGGGACGAGAGCCCCGAGCTTTCGGCGATGGCGTGGTAGGTCGCCTTGATGGGGGTTTTCATCTGGTCCGTGAGGTCGAGGATGGTGCCCAGGAGAAGCGAATCGGCGTCGTTGAGTCTGTGCTTTTTGATGAAATACCGGAGTATGGGGTTGTCGATGAGAGCGACCTTCCTGACTACGCTCACGTCGAGTTCCCGGGATTGTGATGGCATGGTTTTTTTCATTGGCGCACCCGCGCTGCAGGCTGTCCGTTCCCGGACAGCGGTGACCGCGTTACCGCACATCGACCTCCGATATCAGACATCATGTCGGCGATTGTGTCAAATAAAAAAGGGGATGATACCGCCGCGATATCATCCCCCCTTCCGCCTGCCGGCTCTTTCAGCGCATTCCCCGGCAGAGGTCCTGGTAGGCGAAATGCATCATCAGGTGGTCGAGGAGGATGACGGCCGTGAAGGCCTCGGCCACGGGCCACACGCGGGACACGATGGTGGGGTCCCGGCGCGTCACCGCCGCGAGCTGGGCATCGGTGAGTGAAACCTTGTCCACGGTCTTCTGCGGCTTGGCGATGGTCGGCGTGGGCTTCACGGCCAGGCGCACCACGATGTCCTGCCCCGTGGTGAGGCCCCCGGTGATGCCGCCGGCGTTGTTGTTGCTGAAGACCACTTTCCCGTCCTTCATCGACATCTGGTCGTTGTTCTGGCTGCCGGTGATGTCCTTGACCCGCATGCCGGCGCCGAGTTCCACCGCCTTCACGGTGCCGATGGACATCATCCTCCCCAGCTCTCCGTCCAGTTTCAGGAAGACCGGCTCACCGAGGCCCGCGGGAACGCCGGTCGCCACCACTTCCACCAGCCCGCCGCTGGAATCGCCGGAGTCGCGTATGGCGAGAATTTCATCGTACATGGCGCGGGCCGCGGCCAGGTCCGGGCAGTTGAGCACGGGATGGAGCCCCCGCTCCGCCAGCGCGTCTATCTCCTCCTGCGAGATCATGGGGCGCTTGATATCAGGCACCATCCTCTCGACCTCGGCGAGGACCGCCATCTTTTCCAGGAAACGCATCCCCGGCTTGATGCGTCCCTCCCCGTAGACGATGCTGTAAACGGGGTCATTTTCCGTGCGGAATTTCTTGAAGGCCGCCACCTTTTCACGGATCGCGTCGCGGTCCATCTCCGGCATCGAGATGCCCGCGGCCTCCTTCACGTACGCGAAAATGTCGATACCGAACTTCGCGAGTACCCGCTTCGCGACCGCGCCTGCCGCTACGATGGTCGAGGTGTAGCGCCCGCTGAAGATGCCCGCGCCAATGGAGTCGTCCCAGGATCCGTACTTCTGGTACGATGCGTAGGAGGCGTGGCCCGGTCGCGGGGTCCGGTTGGTGCTGCGGTACTGCTCAATGTGCTCGAAGTGCCGGTCCAGATTGGGGATGAGGATCACCAGCGGCGTTCCGTTGGTGTGTCCCTCGTTGTGGAACCCCGTCATGGTATCGGCGGCGTTGACGCCGTTGTAGATGACGGGGATATCGGGCTCACGGCGGGGCGAAGAGAGCTCGCCCTGGCCAGGCTTCCGCTGAAGGAGTTCCGAGTAGATCTGCGCCTCGTCGAGGAGTATCCCGGTGGGTACTCCCTGGATGTGCGTTGTGAGTCCTTCCTGGTAGGAGCCCCCCGCTACCGTGACCTGAAAAAGCTTGCCGTAGCTGCAACCGAGCATATCACCCTCCTTTACCGCCCCGGGGGCGGCCATGTGTTTCTATTGGCAGAAACATGTTTCCGCGTACAGCACGCAACTTTTCCGGAGACACAACGCGAGATCAACGATTAATTTACCGGGGAGGAAATATTTTTCGGCGCTACAGTTCCTTGAAGAAGATGCCGTTGGAAATGACCAGTATGATCTGGCGGAGCTGGTCGTCAAAATCGGTCCCGGCATACTTGTCCTTGTCCTGCACGAAGAGTGAATGGGCCATGCGGTAGACCGCCCCCAGGATGCCGTTGGCCATCAGCTGTTTGTCCACGTTCAGCGCGATACTGCCGATCCGCTGGCCCTGCTCGATGTCGCCGATGATGATGTTGACGATGCGGCTCTCGAAGCGCTGGAGGATGGGATCGAACTGGATGTTTACCCCCGGCCCCATGCGAAGGATGATGTTGCACCTCTCAGGATCAGCCTTGAAAAACATCATGGTCTTCGAAATGCGCTCATTGAGAAAGTTCATATGATAACAGGCGTAGGGCGGGCCGTCGGTTATGTCCCGGAGGTATATCTTCGAATACTTCTCCCACTCCTGGGCAAAGCTGTCCAGCAGGGCGCGGAACACGTCTTCCTTGTTCCTGAAGTACTGGTAAATGGTGCCTTTGCCGATATGCACCATCTTGACGATATCATCCACCTGGGTATCGTAGTACCCCTTTTCGGAAAATATCTTCTTGGCGCATTCGAGGATCTGTTTTTTTCTTAATTCGCCTTTCATACCCCGTCCCCAATCACATTAATAAACCTGCATGGATTTTTTGCAAGTACAATAACCATTCAACAGTCAATTGGATGATAAAATGCTACCATCGATCAAGTGAGCAGTGTCTACGGCCGGCGATTACCATTATAAATTGCACAGTGAATCGATCCGGGAGCCAAGCCGCGAACCGGATGAGAGAGAAATCGGGTTTGGTGAAAGATTACAACCGGATGGGGAAGGTTTTTCTCGGTATTCCCCAGCACAATATCCAGCAGATGACATCATCAACAGAAAATTGCAGCATTGCATAGTTCCTGTAACAATAATTATCCCCGGTTTTTAACAATATGGCCAGTACTTCATCCAGATACAGCTTAACAGCTTCCGCCACAATGAACGACACCGACATCTTCAACATCTTCCTCAAGTCGATGGAGTACTCATACCCGTCCGGATTGACCGCCACGTGCATCCGTCGCCTGGATACACCGCCCTTCCTTTCCTGGTACCGCACCCGGCTCCAGGTACACGGCCGTCTTTTCGCATCCGAGGCACAGCGCCGCACAAGTGCCATCACCACCTGCCCAGTATCAAGGCCCGCGGCCTCTGCGGCCATGCGAATCGATTCAATGCTTGTGTTGTCGAGATACAGTGTTGTCTTGATGTTCATCTTCGTCTCCCATCGATGCCCGCATGCACGGGCGTGTAATCATGGGGCAGTCCCTGCCCCGTGATTAGTACGAAGATGAACCGATCAAAATTAACTTTTTTTGTTGCGAACTGAAAAAATTGAGGGGATGATATTACTGCGCCCTGTTCTCCACGACCTCCGCGAGCTTCTCCGAATTGGAACCGATGGCCAGCACGAAATCCCTTATGCGCTGGTTGGCATTCGATATCTCCGACGCCATCTCGGCAAGGCGCTCGATGGTGCGCATGGTCTGTACCATGGAGTTCATCTGCTCCTGTGTCGATGTCACCACGTCGCGGGAGAGCACGTCGACAATCTTCGCCTGTTTCACCACCATCTCCAGAGCCTCATTCTGCTTAACCATGAGTTCGCGCACCGCGTCGATTCCCGCGCCAATGGTTGCCACCATGGAAAAAATGACGTCTGTCGAATTCTTGGTGCTACCCACCAGCGCGTTTCCCTCGCCGATATCGACGATAATACCCTTGATCCTGTTCGCTATGCTCTTCGAGTTGTCCGACGTTGCCTGCGCAAGCTTCCCGATTTCATCGGCCACCACGGCAAATCCACGGCCGTATTCCCCCGCCCTGGCCGCTTCGATCGCCGCGTTCAGTGAGAGGAGGTTGATCTTGTCCGATATGTCATCGATCATCGTGACGAACTGATCGATCTCGTTGCCCCCGGAGTTGATAATATCCATCCTCTCGGTCATGGCGCGCAGGCTCTCCTCAGTGGTTTTCGCCGCCTTCGATATCTCCTCCACGCTCTTGGCCACCTGCATGCTTTCCCTGATCATCGATTTCTGGGCGCTGCTGAGATCATCCACCAGTTTCAGCGATTTTTCCCCTTCGGACTGCTGGTTCACGTTGGACTCGTGTATTCTTTCTATGGATGAGACAAGCTCCTCGTAGGTGGCGGACATCTCCTCACTCGTGGAAGCCTGCTCCATCGAAAGCTGTGTAAAGGTGGTGCTTATCTCATCAAGCTCATGGCTCACCTTGAGAAAGTCGCTCGATATCACATTCACCGTCCGCACTATCCCCTCCAGGAAATCCGCCCGCTCGCGCGCGGTCTTTTCGCTGGCCTTCTGATCGTTCAGGAGCACCTGGAGATCGCGCCTCATCTGGTTGATTTTGTCCGCGAGCCCCAGCGACAGGAGTACCACCACCAGCGACGACCCTATCTGAATGCTCCACTGGGTGATGAAATTCGTCGGGAGAATGCCGAAAGTCTTCAGGACGTAGAGCAGTATCCCCAGGACAATACCCGCGAAAGCGATCGTCATGAACATCGCCTCCCGGGATTTTTTTAGCGTGAGCGCTATGATGCTTCCGAACAGCACCACCGTCATAATTCCCGCCATGCCCGTGGAAAGCCTGATAGCGGTCGAGTAAGGAACCAGAAGACTCGTGATCGCCATTGCCGCGCCCGGAAAAGCCACACCCCACAGGATGACATTGTAGAAGAGGCGGTACTTCTTCCGGAGCCCGATATATGAGACGGCGAACGGGGATATCGCCACGAACGTCAGGTTGATGAAGAACGGCAGAGAATTGTTCGCCCACCAGACCTGGTTCGGCCAGAGGTACTGGAACGCGTACCCGTTGAGGCACATCTGGAGCAGTATCCACGACGTGATGAAAATTCCATACAACAGATAACTCTTGTCCCTGCTCGAAACATAGATGAAAAGGTTGTACACCACCATGATGATCATCAGCCCGTAGTAGATCCAGATCACCGGCTGTTCGCGATTCAACTTCTTGAAATAGGCGCTGATGCTCGATATGACGGGCGTGAAGTTGAAGGAGCTCGACGTCTGTATCCTGAAATAATACGCGGCCTCTCCCGGAGGCTGGTTCATTTGGAACACGAATCCCACATTTTCGATTTCCCTGTGCGAAAAAGGCAGCAGGTCACCCGTTTCATACATTGAGTAACCGCCACGGCCGTCGGGGCGATAGAGGCGTATCGAGTCAAGCATGCCGTACGATATATCGAAGAAAAATTCGCTTCCCGAAACCGTTGTGTTGTCTATCTTGAAACGGAACCAGTACGCTGAAGAGGTGAATCCAAAATTGACCGCGTCCCTCTGCCATGCGGTCCAGTTCTCCGAGGATCGTATCTGTTCAAATCCAAACTCCCCGGTCGGGTCTTCGATGTATTCCATCTGCCGGCCGATGATCGTGCTTTCGAAGCCGGGACCGATCTCCACGAGCGCGTAAGCCGGAACGGATAAAAGCATGAGAATACCAGCTATTAGAGTACAGGAAAAATGTTTCACGGCTTCCTCCGACCGGTCCCGCATTGTAAACTCGAAACAGTTATATATGCTGCCACATCGGGATGATAAAATCATCCAAAATAGACTGACATGTCAGTTAAATCATTGTGATACCGCTTTTTGTCAATGCTTTTTTGTGTTCATGATATGACCATCCATCTAACGCTTTCGCGATGGATTTTCAGGCATCGTGGGGCGATACACATGCGACATGAGGTACATTTTTCCAATATTGTCAACATGAAAACACCATCCCCCGACCTTGTGGCATGCGCTACCGTCTACTGAAGAAAAGGTGCGTCTCAATCACCGCTGAATGAAAAAGTAATTGAACCGCGGGTGAATATATCAGCCAATCATAAATGATGAAATTCAGATGGATGCTTCTTGGGGAACTTCGCGCATTACGCCAGCTCCACCGCTCCATCCTCCGGGTCGCTACATCACACAAGGACGGCTGACGATGCCCGACAACGCGCACATTCCGGAACTGCTCCGCCGCTTCGAGGCGGCCATGGTGGAAACCGGCAGAAAGCTCATCGATATCAACCTTCTCCTCGATGGGCTCATGAAGGATGTCCTCTCATCAATCGAGGGCAACCGCTTTCCCCTCGAAACGGATTTCGCGCATTATGGAAACTCGGGACACAGGGTACTGCACGCGATCGAAGTGGTCCTGGACGCCGAGTCGGGAACCATCACTGTGCACACCGCTGAAGGAGAACCGGTGCCCTGGGAAGAACTGGGCGTTTCCACGAAGGACTACATGGCGAACATCATCGTCTTAAAGTTGATATCGGACGCCAACTTCGAGGCGCTTCGGCAATAGGGTGATTTCCATGCGGGACAGTGTTCCGATACCGTCAGGGCTATCACCCCAACGCCCGCCCGCCTGAAAAAAAAAGAGACGATCCCGGGTGGAATCGTCGAATTCTTAGCGGATTGTTTGGAAGGTTACCACCGGTCTCCCGATGGCATAGACAATATACACCATGATATGTCGCCTGTCAAAATTTTTCACCCGATCGGAAGAAAAATTAAGGCAGAATAGCTGGACAAAACCAACAATTTTGCTCAACAAACAGACTGTCATACAACACAAGAGCGGCGCCATATCGCCGCAAAAGACGAGGCCCATCAATGTCCCACATTCGACAAAAGACGATCGATGGAATTTCCCCAGGCAATGTGTTCAGGGTAACACGGACATTCAGTGAGGATGAAACCCGCCGTTTCGGCGAAATCACCCGCGACTACAACCCGGTGCACTACGACGACCGGTTCTCCTCTGCGAAGGGCTTCCCCGCGCGGATCTGCCACGGCCTCCTGGTGGCCGGCATCATCACCGAGATCGGCGGGCAGATAGGCTGGCTCGCCTCGGGGATGAACTTTCATTTCATGAAACCGGTCTTCTTTGGCGACACGGTGACCTGCGCGGTCACCATTCTCTCGGTGGACGACAACGGCAGGGCCCGGGCGACAGCGGCATACACCAACCAGCGCGGCGAGAAGGTCCTCGCGGCGGAGCTCAACGGTTACCTGCCGGGCGAAAGGGAGAGGGAGATACTACGCGCCATGGTTGCTGAAGGTGATCCGACTAACCGTATAAAATGAAAAACGCAATATAACCACAGAGACACAGAGGGCACGGAGAAAATAATTAAGGGTAAATGGCTCACGCGGAGACACTGCGATTCACGGCACTGTATTTCCAACTTCGAGGATATATATAACAAAAAATCAAAGCTGCGACATCAACCCTCTGTGTCTCTGTGCCCCTGTGGTTGCCGTTTGTTCAGCCCCGCAGCGGCAGCATCATTCCCACTCGATGGTGCTCGGGGGCTTGGAGGATATGTCGTACACCACGCGGTTGACACCCTTCACCTCGTTGATGATCCGGTTTGAGATCCGCCGCAGCACATCCTCGGGCAGGTAAGCCCAGTCTGCTGTCATCGCGTCCACCGACGTGACGCCGCGTATCGCGATCACGTTCTCGTAGGTGCGCTGGTCCCCCATCACACCCACCGAGCGCACGGGGAGGAAGACCGCGAAGACCTGCCAGAGGCTGCGGTACAGCCCAGCGAACTTGATTTCATCCACCAGGATGTCGTCCGCTTCCTGCAGCGTCTTTATCCGCTGCGGCGTCACCTCGCCCAGTATCCGGATGGCGAGCCCCGGCCCGGGAAAGGGATGCCGGTGGATGAGCTCGTCGGGCATGCCGAGCTCGAGCCCCAGCTCGCGCACCTCGTCCTTGAAGAGCTCTTTCAGCGGCTCTATCACCTTCCCCGACTTGATGAGCTTCAGCACTTCCGGCACGCGGTTGTGGTGGCTCTTGATGGTGTCCGAGGGCCCTTTCGTGGAAACCGACTCGATCACGTCCGGGTAGAGGGTGCCCTGCGCCAGGAAATCGAACCGGCCGATCTTCTTCGCCTCGGCCATGAAGACGTTGATGAACTCCCGGCCGATGATCTTGCGCTTCTTCTCCGGCTCGTCCACTCCCTTAAGGAGCGAAAGGAACCGCTTCGACGCGTCGACATAGATAAGGTTGAGCTTCATGTGCTTCTTGAAGCGGTCGATCACCTTGGTGTGCTCGTCCTTGCGCAGCACCCCGTTGTTCACGAAGACGCAGTAGAGCCGGTCGCCGATCGCCTTCTGCAAGAGCACCGCGGTGACGGAGGAATCGACCCCGCCGGAGAGGCCCAGCAGCACCGTGCCGTCGCCAACCTCCTGCCGTATGGCCTCGATCGAGGAGGTGATGAACGACTTCATGGTCCAGTTCGGCTTCAATTTGCATATTTCGAAGAGGAAGTTCCGGAGCACTTTCGTCCCGTTCACGGTGTGATAGACTTCCGGGTGGAACTGGACGCCATAGAACCGCTTCGCGGCGTTCTCGATGGCCGCGGTCTCCGCGTTCTCGGAGCTTGCCACGACCGCGAAGCCCTTCGGCGGCTTCATCACCTTGTCGCCGTGGCTCATCCAGACGGTCTCCTTCGCCTTGAGTCCCTTGAAGAGCGGCGATTTCCCTTTCGTGTTGATGACCGCGCGCCCGTACTCGCGCCGCGAGGCGCCCTGGATTTCGCCGCCGAAGTTCTTCACCATCGCGCAGAGGCCGTAGCAGATCCCGAGCACCGGCACGCCGAGCTCGAAGATTTCCCGGCCTATCTGCGGCGCGCCCTTCTCGTAGATGGACGACGGTCCTCCCGAGAGGACGATGGCGCTCGGCTTCTCGTCCCGGATATCCTTGAGGGAGTGATGGAACGGCACGATCTCCGCGTAGACCTTCTGCTCGCGGATCCGCCGCGCGATCAACTGCGTGTACTGGGAGCCGAAGTCGAGGATGAGGACCTTCTGCTTCGGAACGCCCGTGATGCCGTGCTCTATCATTTCTTTCCCCCGAGCTCCTTCAGGTATTCACGGTAGCCGATCTTCCCGAGCTTCTCGTTCCGCTCCATCACCTTCTTCGACTGCTCGGCGCGGTAGCCCGCGAGCTTCTCCGCGTACGCGCCGCCCGCCGACGCGAGTATCGCCACGGCGAAGAGCGCCGCGTTGGCACCGCCGGCCTTGCCCACGGGCATGGTGGCCACCGGGATACCGGAAGGCATCTGGAGGATGGAGAGCACGGAGTCGAGCCCTCCCATGACGGAAGTTTCTATCGGCACGCCGAGGACCGGGAGCGTCGTGAACGCGGCCACCACGCCGGGCAGGTGGGCGGCGCCCCCGGCGGCGGCGATTATCACCCTCACTCCCCTGTCGCGGGCCGATTTTGCCCACTCCTTCGTCTGCTCGGGCGTGCGGTGCGCCGAGGAAACGACCACCTCGAAGGGCACACCGAATTTTTCCAGGATGTCGAAGCAGTCCGCGAGCTTCGGCATGTCGGAATCGCTTCCCATGATGATCGCTACTTCGGGCATGATGCACTCTCCGGGGAAATTTTATGTCACACCTTACCGGCACCCTGCGAAGGGTGTCAAGTGTTTTGGCCGCCCCACCATATTGCAAAAAAGTAAAAACGGGCTTGACTATGCCAGTATTTTAGTATATAATTAAATTATCAATTATTGTGGAGGTAAATCCAATGGTTATTTCAAATACCGGGTCTTTTTGCAGGGACGGGAGCTGCGACTACTTCCGTAAAAACGATACGATCTTCAGGGAGATACTGGAGCTCAACGAGAACAACAGGAAAAACATCTACAGCTTCAGGCATTTCATCAGCTGCTGAAATATTTGTCATGACCGGGGGCGTCCCGCCGGGAAGGGAGCCTCCAGTCATCTATTAGTTAAAGAAATTCCAAGAGAAGGAATTCAGTATACCCACGGAATCATCCTCCAGGTTTTACCTGCGTATTCAGTATATTGCAGGCCGAAATGTTCCGACAGCACCTTCTCCTCCACGGAGATCCTGTAAAAGCCGGCAAGGAATATAGGCACGAAGAGAAACGCCAGCGAAAGCCAGTTGGCATACGCCAGTCCGCTTCCCAGGAAGACCAGTGACTGCCCCAGGTACGAGGGATGGCGGATATGTCTGTATATTCCCGCGGTGATCAGTTCGTGGTTTTCGATTATCCTGACCGTGTAGGTGAACTGCCTCGCGAGCGTGCGGATCGCAGTCAGCCTGATCGCGAGACCGAGCAGTATCACGCAAAACCCGGAGATGGACACCCAGGGGAAGCCCGTATCCACTTTCCCGTAACCAAGGAACGCCAGGGGAATGCCGACGCCGTACCCGAGGAAGATGGTCCCGTAGAGAATTACCAGACTGCCCCTGTCCCTGTCGGCCGTTTCCGCGTGCGGCTTTCCCTTCCGTATCGCGGATATCCGCTCGTAGGCACCCCAGATGAAAAGGAACGCCGTGTTGATGCACATTAATAGAAAGTTGAAATCGATTGTCATCCGGGTGTCCTCATGTTCATAAAATACACCGTGTCATTGCAACGGGCCAGGACCGGAGCCGTTCTCACTGGCCGCGCCTCCTTTTCTTTCGATAATAATCCGTCACTGCGCTCACGGCATTCATCGCGTGGGGGAGCTCGTCGAACACCGGGACGCGGCGGGCGATGAATTCTTTCCGCGCCTCGCGGATCACTTCTTCTATCTCCATGTTCTCCGTCTCGCGCTTGTAATTGGGCATCACCATAACGACGGGCTTGCCGCTTTCGTCGCGCGCTGACGCCACCGCATCGGCAAGCTCCTTAACCGGGACCGCTTCCCTGACTGAGCGCGCCCCGATCGACACCGCGAGCGAGCGGTAGTGGTAGAGGAGCTGCACCATGATCTGCACGTCGATCCGCGCGTCGGACGCCGCGGCGAGGAGCACCTCCTTCAGCGCACCCGGCGTCACGAACGGGTTGGCGATGTCCACCGGGTTCGCGCCGCTCGATCCCGGCTTCGGGAGCACGGCCTCGATCCTCTTCCGCGCCTCGCCCTCCAGCCTCGGGATGACCATCCCCCGCGATTCGGCCGCGTCGGCGGCGGCGACGCCAAGCGCCCCTCCCCCGCCTATCACCGAGAGTCCGCGGTACTCACCGGGAGGGAGCATCGAAAATGCGAGCAGCGTATCGGACATTTCCTGGAGGTCGGTGACGGGTACCGCGTTCGCCTGCCGCAGCACCGCTTCCCATATCGCCCGCGCGCCGCTCATGGACGCAGTATGACTTTCCACTGCGCGGCTCCCAGCCTCGGAGAGGCCGCCCTTGCAGACCAGCACCGGCTTTCTCGCCGCCACCTCTGTGAGGACGCGCAGGAACCTCCTCCCGTCCTCCACTCCCTCGATGTACATGGCGATGATCTCCGTTTCGGGATCGCTGCCCAGGTACTCGAGGAGCTCCGTCTCGCGGAGGTCGATGCCGTTGCCGAAGCTCACCACCTTGCTGAAGCGGATGCCCTTCCACCTCCCCACGTGCGCCAGGTCGATGGACATGCCACCGCTCTGGGAGACGAAGGCCACCGAACCGCGCTCGCGGGAGAGGTCCGGCCCCGGCAGCATGGTGAGTCCGGACGCCGGGCAGTAGATGCCGAAGCAGTTGGGCCCCAGGACGCGTATTCCCCTCGCGGCGATCTCCTTTATCTCCCTCCCCAGGCGCGCTCCCTCCTCCGTGGCCAGCTCGTCGAAGCCCGAGGAGAGTATCTCCGCACCAGCGGCCCCTTTTAACCTGCATGCTTCGAGGGCCACCGGCACGCCGGGTGCCGGCACCGCGATGATCGCGAAATCGATCTCCCCGGGTATCTCCTCCACGCTAGGATATATTTTCAATCCCTCAATTATACCGCCTTTTCGGTTCACGGGGATGATATCGCCCCCGAAACCGATGGCACGGAGCGACAGGAGTATCCCCCTGCCGAATCCGAAGCCCTCAGCGGTGACACCCACGATCGCCACACGATTCGGATTGAAAATGCGTTCAAACTTTACGCCAAGCCCTGTCATGTAAAACCTCCCTGCCGCCATACGGGGAACCGCATCACCCCCCACATGCTGAATCAGACGACACCATTATCAAGAACAATACCATCCATCCATGTGCATTTGCCTTAACATAGACACGAGCGGTGGTTTGGTTTATTTTATGACAAAAAAACAAAATTTTGTCAGTTTTTGTGTTGCCTGCTATACTCTGTTTTTATCAGGTGTCCCACATTATTGACAAAAGGCAACAAAGATGAAATTTCGTACACTAATACTGCTATTTCTCGCCCTGGCACTTTCGGCCATGGTGATTTTCGATAGCGTCACCTACAGCGCGAGCGTCCTGGGAATTTTCAAGGATAGGTCGTTCAGTACCGAAGGCCTCGCCATGGCCGAAAGTTTCGAGCCTCCCCTGCCCTACTCGGCGAGGCTCGGTGCCGGCACAGATTCCTTCTTTGAATCCGTGGAGGACCTGTCTATATGCCGGCACCGGGAGGTGCGCCGGTTCATCTACCTGTACCTGACCAGGGACCGCGAATACCTGGTGAAATCGATCGGGCGCTCACGCTCCTGCCTGCCCATCATCAGGAAGATCATCGCCGAGGGCGAGCTCCCCGGCGACCTGGCGCTCCTGCCGCTGCTTGAAAGCGGCTTCGAGCCCATGGCGGTATCGAAAAGCGGCGCCGTGGGACTCTGGCAGTTCATTGACGGTACCTCGTCGATCATGGGTCTACGACGCGACACCTGGGTGGACGAGCGGCGGCACACCGGGAAATCGACCCGGGCGGCGCTTCGCCACCTGGAGGAGCTCTACCGGCATTTCGGCACCTGGGAGCTCGCCCTCGCGGCGTACAACGGCGGTTCCGGCCATGTCGCCAGGGCCATGGAAAGCTCCGGGAGCCGGACCTTCTGGGAACTTCTGCAGAAGGGCGCGCTCCGTCAGGAGACCGCGGAATACGTTCCGCGCTTCGCCGCGCTCCTGGTCATCTACCGCAACATGGACCTCCTGGATATCGACGACGAGCTTCCCCGCGCGGCTCCCGTCCCGAGGGAATCGATCGCGCTGCCGAGCTCTATCGGCGTTGACCGCGTCGCCACCTACGCGGGGATACCGGTTTCCATGCTGAAGCGGCTGAACCCGGAGCTCAATACCATCCAGCCGCCTCCCCACCAGCCGGTCTACACTCTTATCATTCCTGCCAGGTCGATGAAGGCACTGGCGGCACGCACCGCGCTTCTGGCCAGGGAGACGACCGCCTGGAACAAGCCTTTCACCGCCTGCCACGCCCTGCCCATCCTTCCACTGGTAAGCCTGACGGGCCGGATGTAGGGGCCGCCGGCTCAGGATTTTTTTTCTTGACGCTTCGCCATCCCGCTGGTCAATTGTATCATAGTTGATACATGTAGACATATATTGTATTATGACGAACCAGGGGAACCTGCCGGAACCAAATGGACAGGATCAGACTCGATAACAGCCAGATACCGCTGCATTACCAGATAGCCGATTACCTCCTGGTAATGCTGGACCGGGGCGACCTCTCCGCGGATGACAGGATACCCCCGGAGGAGGAACTCAAGGACTCGTTCGGCGTGAGCCGGACCACGGTGCGCCGCGCGCTGGAGCACCTCCTCCGGAAGGGACTCCTGTACCGGAAGCAGGGCAAAGGCACCTTCTGGACCGACTCCGCACGGCTCCATAGGAAAGAGAAGCTCGCCGGGATCAACCGGCAGATTTTCAGCATCAGCAGTGAAACCACGGTGAAGGTGCTGGCGAAGCGGCGCGAGACCGCGGGGCCCGATGTCGCGAAAGCGCTGAAACTCGCCCCGGGGAGCGATATCGTCGTCTTCGAGCGGATCCGCTACATCAACGGGGAACCGATGAGCTTCACGACGAATTATCTCCCCCCGGAATTCGGAGAGCCCATCGAAAAGAAGCACCTGGAAAAACAGACGATGCTGGAAACCCTGGAACGCGAACTCAAAATCGAGCTCGGCACCATAGAGCACGAAGTCGAAGTCACCCGGGCGAGCTCCACGCTGTCGAAACACCTGGGGATTCCCGCCCTGGACCCGGTCCTGACCATCAGGACCTCTGTCTACGACACGGAGGGGAACCCCATCGAGGTGGTCTGGACGCACTTCGTGGAGAGCAGGTACAAGTTCAAGGTGATCCTTGAGCGGTGAAATTGATCGGGGAATCGGTTTTCGGAAGAATCCTATCCCCCGTGAATAAAAAAGTGTCGATTGACGTGAAACATTAAAATGTGAGGAGATGCAAATGAAAGGCGCATACCAGAAGGCGTACGACGAATCGATCAAGGACCCGTCCTCGTTCTGGGACAGGGCCGCGCAGGAGATCCACTGGTACAAAAAATACTCGAAGGTGCTGGACGACTCGAAGAAGCCCTTCTACCGCTGGTTCGTTGACGGCGAAATCAACACCTGCTACAACGCGGTGGATCTCCACGTGAAGAACGGCCGCGCGGACCAGGTCGCGATCATCTACGACAGCCCGGTGACCAACACGGTGAAAAAGTTCACCTACCGCGAGCTCCTGGACCAGGTCTCGAAGTGCGCGGGGGCGATAGCCGCGCTGGGCGTGTCGAAGGGCGACCGGGTGATCATCTACATGCCGATGATCCCCGAGGCGGTGGTGGCGATGCTGGCGTGCGCGCGCATCGGCGCGGTGCACTCGGTGGTCTTCGGCGGTTTCGCGCCCCACGAGCTCGCGATCCGCATCGACGACGCGAAGCCGAAGCTGATGATATCGGCCTCGTGCGGGATCGAGGGGAAGAAGGTGCTCGAGTACAAGCCCCTGCTTGACAAGGCAATCGAGCTGGCGGGCCACAAGCCCGGCAAGTGCCTCATCTACCAGCGCGAGCAGGTCAAGGCGCCGCTCATCGCCGGCCGCGACGTCGAGTGGAACGAGGCCATGGCCGCGGCGAAGCCGGCGGACTGCGTGCCGGTGAAATCGACCGACCCGCTCTACATCCTCTACACCTCCGGCACCACGGGAATGCCCAAGGGCGTTGTGCGCGACAACGGCGGGCACGCCGTGGCGCTGAAGTGGAGCATGAAAAACATCTACGACGTCGCGCCCGGCGAAGTCTTCTGGGCCGCATCGGACGTCGGCTGGGTCGTGGGCCACTCCTACCTCGTCTACGCACCGCTCATCAACGGCTCCACGACGATCGTGTACGAGGGCAAGCCCGTCGGCACGCCGGACCCCGGCGCGTTCTGGCGGATCATCTCGCAGCACAACGTGAAGGCGCTCTTCACCGCGCCCACGGCGTTCCGCGCGATCAAGAAGGAAGACCCCAACGGGGACTTTATCAAGAAGCATGATATCAGCGGCTTCAAGAGACTTTTCCTTGCGGGCGAGCGCCTGGACCCCGACACGTACCACTGGGCCTCCGAGCGTCTCAAGGTGCCGGTGATCGACCACTGGTGGCAGACCGAAACCGGCTGGGCCATCGCGGCCAACTGCACCGGCATCGAGGACCTGCCCATCAAGCCCGGCTCGCCCACCAAGGCCGTTCCCGGCTACCAGGTTGACATCGTGGACGGCGACGGCAAGCCCGTGGGCGCTGAGACCGAGGGTATCGTGGCCATCAAGCTGCCTTTGCCTCCCGGGACGCTCCCCACGCTCTGGCAGAACGACGACAAGTTCAAGGAATCCTACACCGACGTGTTCCCCGGCTACTACTTCACCGGCGACGGCGGCTACAAGGACAAGGACGGCTACCTCTACATCATGGGGCGCGTGGATGATGTGATCAACGTCGCGGGCCACAGGCTCTCCACCGGCGCCATGGAGGAGGTGATATCGACGCATCCCGACGTGGCCGAGTGCGCGGTCATCGGTGCTGCTGACGATTTCAAGGGCCAGCTCCCCGTGGGCTTCGTGGTCCTGAAGGCCGGCGTGACGAAGGACGAGAAGGCGATCGTAGACGAGCTCGTCAAGCTGGTGCGCGACCAGATAGGCGCGGTGGCGGTGTTCAAGACCGCCATGGTGGTGAAGCGCCTGCCGAAGACGCGCTCCGGCAAGATCCTGCGCTCCACCATGCGCAAGATAGCCGACGGGCAGGAGTACAGCATCCCGTCAACAATAGACGACCCGGCTATCCTCCACGAGATAGAGGAATCGCTCAATAAGATAGGCTACGCGAAGAAGAATTGATTATTGAACCGCGGGAAGGAACGAATGGCCATTCGCGCCTTCCCGCGATCTTTCCATGAATATTTTCCCTTGACAAAAGCCGCGCGGACCGCAATTAATACCTCAAATTTTCCACTCCCGAGGTTGAAATC
>JAGODF010000243.1 GCA_017998375.1 Spirochaetota bacterium | reverse complement strand
ACGACGCGCGAAGCTGCGAGAGCTTTACGTTCTCCGCCGGGTCGCCCCGGAGACCCGTGTGCCCCTTGACCAGGATGCGGTAGTTGGGATAGTGCCGTATGCTTTCGGCAATGAGCTTCACCTGCTCGCGCCCCGCGTCGTCCAGCGACTCGATGCCGCTGCGGAAGGAGACGGGCCGCAGGCGCAGTGAGCCCACGACGCGCAGGCCGTTCCACTGCGCCTCGGTGAGTCGCGTGAACTTCCTCGAGGGCGAGCCCCCGGGAACGCCGCCGCCGGCGAAGTTCAGCGAGGTGCTCTTTTCGAGATCGGCGATGAAGCCGGAGTTCACGATGGTGTACGGGTCGTGGTCCGGCAGCGGGTTCTCCCGGAAGTCACCGCTCTCTATGAGGATGGACGCCGTGGACATGATGGAACCTATGAGCTCCGGCGAGCCCTGGGCCGGCGTCGACTGGAGGCCGAACCAGCCCGCGTTCTCCGCGAACGGTATCCACCGCACTCCCTTGAGCATGTACTTCACCCGCGCCGCGTCGAGCTTGACGGAGCGGACGATATCGTCCTCGAGCTGGCGCTCCGCCGCCCGGTAGACCCCCAGCGTCTCGAAGTAGCACTTCAGGAAGAGCTTCACCAGGTCGCCCTTCTCGCGGGCGAAGCGCCGGTTCACCAGAAGGATGTCGACGATGAGCTTCTCCATGTCCTCGGAGCCGATGAGCTTCACGATGCCCGGGCGCCCCACGGCCTCGGTCACGTACGGCTCCCAGAGCGCCGCGGCGTCCACCTCGCGCTTCATCAGGCGGGCGTAGGCGTCCTCGGCACCGTTCACCTCCACGGACCAGGCGGCCCTGTCGCGCTTCAGGCGGTCGATATTGAAGTGCGCGGCGAGCGCCTTGAGGAGATGCTCGCTGGGCGACGCCGGCGTGTAGGCGATCTTCAGCGTGGCGGCGGTGCTGAGCTGGTTGAGGTCGGCCACCCTGTCCTTCCAGGCGACGACGGCGTCGCCGCCCTTGGACTCGTCTATCACCGTCACGATGATGCCGGGATAGCCGGCGTCCTTCCCGTTCAGGAGGTATGAGTCGACGGTGCAGACGGCGAAATCGACCTCGCCTTTCTTGAGCATGGTCATGCGCGCCGGGTAATCGGCGCGGTCGTCCACGACCTTGACCCGATAGCCGGCGTCGCGCATCATCGTCCCGAAGACCGGGGAGCGGAACGGGAAGTAGCCGATCCAGCTGTCCAGGGCCACGGAGATCTCCCCCTTCAGCTGTTTTGCGTCGCTGGTACTGTAGGTGATGACGATATCGCTTTCCCGCTTCTTGAGAAAGGTCACCACGGCCCCCGCGACCACCGATACGAGTATGGCGGCCCCGAGGACCCGCGTTATCAAGTTCCTGTTCATTGCGTGTACGCGTCCCTGGTGAAGTCCTCGCTCTCGGCCAGGACCTCGCCCAGCCCCTCCGAGAGCTCCTTGAAGTCCTGCGCCGTCCTGTACGAGGTGCGCCCCTGCTGGTTCAGCGTGTGCCCCATGCCGATCTGGAAACCGATGGTGTGTATGACCACCGGGCTCTCGGCCAGGATCTTTTCAATCGCCACCGGGAGCCTGTTGCCGTCGGTGGCCCTGCCGTCGGTGACCACGACGAGGTAGTACTCGCCGTACCCCAGCTGGCGCTTCCCCTGGCCGCAGATCTTGCGGTACGCGAACTCCACCGACTCGCCCAGGGGCGTCCATCCCCCGGCGACGGCGGCATTGACGGCCTGGATGACGGCATCGCGCTGCGAGCCCAGGGGCGCCCTTTCGGACACGCCGTGGGCGTCGAAAATCAGGAGGCCGATATTCGCGTCGCGCGGCACCATCCGGATGAACTGGACCAGGGCCTTCTTGGCCGTGTCGATCTTCCAGCCGCTCATGCTCCCGGAGCCGTCGAAGATGATGTAGTAGTTCTTCCTGTTCGCGTCCTTCTCGAGCGCCACCTGGTCGGTCTCGAGCCCTGGAGGCCACAGCGGCCTGTATTCCCGGCGCACTGCCGTCTCCGGCGAAGCGGGTTCGTCGGGCACGGGCGGTTTATTTTCAGAACAGCCGGCAAGGAGCCCGGCGGCGCACGTGAAGGCAAGTACGAGCATGAGTTTCTTCATATCATTCACCTGTCACAGGGGCCGGAAGACCTCCTCCTCGGCCTCCACCTGCATGATCTTGAACTCCACGCGCATGTTCCTGCGCCACTGGTCCTTCGTCGTCGGTATCGCGTACTTCGGCGACTCTATGCCCTGGCCGATGATGTTGAGCTGGTTGGGGTCCAGGGTGATGCCCCGCGAGGAGGCGTAGCGCACGATCTCGTCGCGGACCGCGCGGGCCCGGTTGTAGCTCAGGTTCTTCGCCGCCTGCTCTATCTTCCGGAGCAGCATGGGCGCGGCGCCCTCCTTCTTCTTGCGGAGATAGTTCATCGGGTCCGAGTGGCCCTCCACGGTGATGATGGCGCCGCCGTAGGTGGAGGCGAGCTCTATCACCCTGTCGAACTCGCCGCGGTATTCCGAGACGGTGAAGACGCTCTGGTTGGGACCGAAGTTGATCTCGAAGTTGAAGAGCGAGGAACCGCCCTTCTTGCTCATCCGCTCCGCCACCACGGCGGTCCGGTCCTCGCGGAAGCGGGACACGTCGACCTTGCCGGCGTTGCGCAATCCGGCACGCAGGTCGTTGTAGTTCCAGTCCGCCGCGAGGATGTCGTGCCTCCCCCGGAGTAGTCCCAGCGCCTGGAGGGAGTCCTGGATCTCGGCGGAGATCCGCCTGTAGTTCCGCGGCCAGCCGGCGTCGGCGAAGAACTTCACGTTGCCGTCGAAGCCCGTCATCTCGGCGTCCTTGTACATGCCCTCCACGTCGCTTTTCGCGCCGGCGTCGTCCAGGAGGAGCTTGCCGCCAATGCCCAGAAGCTGCTGCCACGCGTCGCCCTTCCCCGCGAAGAGCGAGGCGACCTCCTCCTCGGACTGGAGCATCACGTGGACGAAGCGCCTCACGGCGTCCTTGTTCTTGTCGAAGTAGTCCTTGCGCACCGCGTAGACGTCGCTGATGATGCGGTTCGCCGTCTTAGTGGAGAGGAGGATGCGGGCGCCCTTCACGGAGTCCTCGGCGCCGCTGCCCACCGTCCCCTGGGAGGTGAGGGACATCGCGTCGGGGATGATGACGAAGGCGGCGTCGATGCCGCCGCGCGAGAGCCTCGCCATGGGAGTATCGCCGCTGGCGCCCACCAGGTCCTTCGTCCAGACGATGTTCACCTCGCCGCCGCCCACCCGGGCGTCCTTGATGAGCTTGAGGAAATAGTCCACGTGGGGGCCGTTCCGCTGGATGGCGACGCTCTTGCCCCGGAGGTCCTGCACGGAGTTGATGCCGGGTTTCACCACCAGGGCGTCTCCCCCGGCCGACCAGGAATGCTGGTAGACCACCACGGGTCGCGTGGCGGGGTTCGCCCCCAGGCGGTCCATCGCCATGTTCACCATGCCCATCGTGCCGCGGAGGAAAGCGATATCCCCCCGGATGAACATGTCCACCTGCTTCTCGAAGTTGTCTTCCCGGAAAAGCTCGAAGTTCAGCCCCGCCTTCTCGAAGGGGGAGCCCTTGGTCGTCAGGGCGCTCTTCCCGTTGGCGTTGATGGTCACGATGTCCGCACCCCAGGCTATCAGGGGAAGCTTCATCCGGTCGCCCGCGACCACATCGCCGGCATCGACCGCACCGCCACCCTCCTCGGATTTCTTCCCGCAGGCGCCCCAGGAAAGGAGCGCCGCCATTACCATGATGGCGATGAGTCTTCTTTTTTTCATGACGAACCACCCTTGTTGATGATGTGCAGGCGCGAAAACGCTTTCGCGCTTTCCATGTATATATGGGTGTATCACCCTTTCTTCCTCTCCGTCTCCTCCAGTGTCTGGAAGGAGTCGGGGTGCGTCAGGTTGAACTCCGTCACGTGCTGCCGGTAATCCGGGCTGAATCCCTCGTGACGTATCTTCTCTATGAGCTCCCCGAAGTCGGCGGAAGCCTTCACCTTCGTCGAGGTGGCCACGTCGCCCAGCTTGTAGTCCGCGACTATCCGCGCTCCCCGTGCGCCGCCCTCTTCCCGCCCGTCGGTGTAGTACTGCGAGAGTACTATAATCCGCGTTCCCAGGAAGACCGCCTCCTCCAGGTCGTGGGTGACGAAGAAGACCGTCATGGCCGACTTCTCCCACTGCTCCAGGATGAAAAGCTGCATGCTCTCGCGGGTCCCCGGGTCCAGGGCGCCGAACGGCTCGTCCATGAGGAGGACCCGCGGGCGCACTATCAGCGCCTGGGCGATGGCGACGCGCTGGCGCATTCCGCCGGAAAGCTCGTGAGGATACTTCCGCGTGTGCTCTCCCAGGCGGCAGCGCGAGAGGAACTCCATCGCCTCCTCCCGGGCCGCCTTCATCTTCGCGCGCGGCCTGAAGAAGCCCATCTCCATGACCTTTCCCAGCATCACGTTCTCCAGCACGTTGAGGTGCGGGAAGAGCGAGTAGCGCTGGTAGACGATGCCGCGCCGCGTGTCGGTGAAGCCCAGGGGCTCGCCCTGCATCCGGATGGTCCCCGACGTGGGGAACTCTTGGCCCAGAACGAGCCGCAGGAGCGTCGACTTCCCGCAGCCGCTGGGCCCCACCACCGTGCAGAACTCGCGCTCGCTCACGGCCAGGTCGATATCGTCCAGCACGGTCTTGGGCCCGTAGGACTTGTAGACGTTCTCAAGATACAGAAAATTCGTTTCCTTTTCCACGTCGCCCTACCCGTTCTGCTCCCGGTACCAGGAATATTTCCACGACACGGTCTTCTTCAGGGCCAGGTCGATCAGGTAGCCCAGGAGGGTGATAAGAAACACGTAGGGGATGATGATGTCCATCGCCAGGTAGCGCCGCACCAGGAAGATGCGGTAGCCCAGGCCGTCCGTGGAGGCGATGGCCTCGGAGGCGATGAGGAAGAGCCAGCCGGCGCCGAAGGAAAGGCGCGTGGTGTCCAGCAGGCGCGGTATCACCTGCGGCATGATGACGGAGTAGGTCGTCCGGAAGGGGCCGGCCCCCAGCGTGAGCGCCTTGGTGATCTGCTCCCGCGGTATGTTCTTCGTGTAGAGATAGGTGTCGCGGCAGATCAGGGGAAAGGTGCCTATGAAGATGAGGACCACCTTCGCCACCTCGTCCACCCCGAAGGTGATGAAGAGGATCGGCAGTATCGCCAGCGGCGGGATGATGGACACCACCGTGACGAATGCAGATGAGAGCGCCTCGATACCGGGGAAAAGCCCCATGTGGATGCCGATGACCAGGCCCAGCACGGCGGCCAGGACTATCCCCAGGAGGAGCCGCCGCAGGCTCGACACGGTATCGGCGAGCATGAGGTACTTCCCGGTCCTCGCGTCCTCCTGGAACGCCATCCGGTTCACGGCCTCCCCCATCTGCGTGAAAGTGGGGAGGATCTTGTCGCGGGGGTTCTCCGCGTGGCGCGCCTGGGACGCCGCGATGTAGAGCCCCAGGCAGAGCACGAACGGGATGGCGATGAGCACCGCCCTCCAGGGCCCCGCGGGCTTTGCCGCGAGCCCCAGGAAGCGCGGAATTTTCGGCCTGTCGTTCATGGGCGGCGCGGCGTGCCTACAGTTTCCCGTCGGCGGCCATCCGCATCCAGGTGACGTCGAACCGGAGCTTCACGTTGGCGGCGTCGCCCAGCACGGAGCCGTCTGGGAAGCGGATACCCACGAAGTCCTTGGACTTCGCGCTCTCGCCGAAGAGCCCGTTGGTGAACGAGAAGGACCGGACGTACTCCATGGTCTTCTTCAGCTGTTCGCTTGTGCTGAACTTCGCTGCCTCCGCGGGCGCGTAGAACATCGCCGTGGTCTTCAACTGCTCGATGAACTCGGGAACCGTGGCTGCGGAGCTCTTCGCCATGTGCTCGACGGCCTTCCCGTTCTTCGCCGGGTCGGACATGACCGCCATGGTCTCGTACCAGGCGCCCACCAGGGCCTTCTTCAGCTCCTCGGGGGCGTCGGTGTGGACCACCAGCATGTCGATGATCTCGCCCGGTATCTTCGTGGAGTCGAATATCATACGCACGCCCTTCTCCTTGCGCACCTGCATGAGGATCGGGTTCCAGGTCACGGCAATGCCGTTCTTTTCCGAGAGGAACACCGACCCGATGTCGGCGTCGCTGGTGTTGACCACTGTGATGTCCTTCTCCGCCATGCCGTTCATTCCGAGCGCGCGGGAGAGCAGGTAGTGGGACACCGAGTTCTGGACGAGCTTCACCTTTTTGCCCGCCAGCTCCTTCACCGACTTTTCGCCCTTCGTGACGATGCCGTCGTTGCCGTTGGAAAAATCGCCCAGG
>JAGODF010000006.1 GCA_017998375.1 Spirochaetota bacterium | reverse complement strand
CATGAAGTTCGCCAGCTGCTCCCGGGGCACGCTGTGGCGGTGCACGCAGACCCAGTAGTCGAAGTCGGATTTCTTGTTGTAGGCGACGGTGCCCACGCTCCCCATGACGGCGAGCATCTCGATGAACCGCCTGGAATGGTCCACCTCGACGCGCGCCGTGGGATACTTCGCCTTGATGAATTTCTTCGTCTCATCGTCGGGGGAGTAACCGACGATGCCGTAAGGGACCTCGCCCTCCACGAATCCCGGGAGCTTTCTGTGGTTCACGCAGAGCAGGAAGGGAATCGCGTTGATGACGCGCTTCACGTTGACGTTGGGGAGGAGGTCCTGGAAGCGCTGGTACTTCAGGCTGTTGAAGTGCTGGAACCTCGACCTGTTTTCGCTGATTATTTTCTCGTATTCCATGGCTGTGGGGGCTGCGGCACGCGCGCTGATTCCGCCGGTGCGATCAATAGTCACCGCGGCGCGCATATTTTGCAAGAACTAATAGCTCTCACCAGAGAAGCGATATCCCCGCGCTAGTCTGGATGGCCTCTTCGAGATAGACGATCCCGGCAACCCAGCCCCGCGTTTTCGCCCCGCCCTGAAGGTAGAGCTCCAGTCGGTCGGTGACCGGGAACGTAAGGGCCAGCTTGAAAAGCCCGCCCGGGCGGGCGTCGCCGTCATGGAAGAGCAGGTCCCGCGGCTGAAGCCAGAGCGCCGCCGTGGCGCTGGCGTAGATGCTCGCGACGGGCGTGTCGATGCGGTAGCGGACGAGGGAGATGTCGATTCCCGGGAGGTGAAGGCTGTTCGCGGCGTATTGGTGCAGCGTCACGGCGAGGTTGATATCGCCCTCCCTGAAAAAAAGGTGCGCCGCCGCGTCGTAACCGAAGCAGGTGAGATGGTGCGACGCCGCGAAGTTGAACGATAGCGCGCGCCCGGTGAAGGGATCGCGCAGAAGGAAGCGGTCCAGGCCGAACATCTGCGGGGAAAGGAAATTCAGTACGAAAAGGTTGCGCTGCAGCTCCAGGTAGCTCCGTTCCGCGCCGGTGAGGTCCGAGCGCTTGATGTAGCGGTCGATTCCCACCCCGGAGGGATGAACGCCGCGCGCCTCGTAGGGCTCGCCGGGCCGGAAGAGATCGTAGACCCAGGCGGTAAAGTCCAGCCCCGTGAAGTCGCGTCGTCCCATGTCCGCGCCGTCCGCGGTGTTCGCCTCGTCGGTGTCGCTGTCGGCCCCGCTCGTGGTGCAGAGGTGGACGTACGCCCAGGCGTTCGCCAGGTTCATCCACCATGAGATGAGGTCGTAGCGCGAGGAGCGGCCGGAAAAGAAACTGTCGCGGCGCATGGCGAGGGTGAGCTCTATCTCCGCCTCGTTGCCCGCGGCGTGAAGGCGCACCATCTCCGCCGGGTGGAGTCTTTTTAAATACACAAGGTCGTCGTCCTCCACGCGGCTCACGGCGATCGACTCGGCGAAGATGTCGAAATCGTAGACGTCGTTGCGGCTCGATATGCCGCGCCGCCCCATCACCGCGCGGTGCCACTCCTCGTGGAGCCAGGCGTATCCCGGCGGGAGATAGAAGTAGAAGTAATCGAAAGCGGCCACCACCAGGAGATGGACGCAGCCGCGCTGGTCCAGGCCGCCCGTTCCGTCGATGATGAGGGAATGGGAGACCTGGGCGATATTCTTGCACAGCGCGAGCGACTGTTCCATCGACGGGAAGGAGTAGCCGTTGGAGAAATTGTACGGCGCGTCGACGATGGGGAAGGCGAGAGGAAGCCTCTCCGCGCGGGTCGTCGTCCCGAGCGGGAAGAGCGGGCCGGCGGCGGCAAGCGTCAGTATGAGGGTGATAATTGCGCGCGAGACAGTGTTCATCGTGATTGATATGAGATCACAGCCGCAGTTTTCCTATCTTCCTCTCGTGGAGGCTCCCGATGTAGAGATGCCCTTCGTGCTCCACCGCGGAAGTGATGGCGCGGAGCCTCCCGCCCGACGGGTCGTGGAAGCTCTTCACCACGGCTCCGCGCTCGTCGAGCGCAAGAACAAGTCCGTACGGCTTCGGGCCGGGCCACATGAAACGCGGGAACTTCGCCATGACCCGCTTGAGGCGCGGATGCCGGTGCATCATGTCCGCCAGGTCGTCGCGCACGGAGAAGAGCGCCAGGTAAAAAGTGCCGCGCCTGTTCGATGAAAGGTTGTCCGGGAAGCCGGGCAGGTTGTCGATAAAGATATCGTTCGTACCGGCCTTCGGACCCTTCAGCCAGAAGCGCCGTATCCTGTAGCGGTAGGTCTCGTTGACGAGAACGAAGTCCTCGTTCCCGGAAAGCGCAACGCCGTTGGCGAAATAGAGCCCCCGCATCAGGACCATTACGGATTTGGTCGCGGGGTTATAGCTCAGGAAGCGTCCGCGCGGCCTTCCCTCCAGCAGGTCCAGTAGGTAGTCGTCAATACCGAACTTGTCCGAGGCGTCGGTGAAGTAAACGGTGCCGTCCTTCGCGATGTCGAGGTCGTCGGCGAAGCGGAAGGGGACGCCTTCAGCCTCGGAGGCGAGCACGGTGATCTTCCCATTTTTATCGATGGAAAGAAGTCCTTTGTGCGCGTCGCAGGCGATGATGTTTCCGGCCTTGTCGATGTGCAATCCCAGGGTCCTTCCACCGGTGGCCGCGACCGTTTCCAGGGCACCGTCCCGGCGCACGCGTACAATCTTCCCGTCCCGCGTCCCTGCGTAAATGAGCCCGTCGGGGCCGATGGCCGTGTCTTCCGGGCCGTCGATCTTCCCTTCCGCGATGAGTTCCGCCTGTCCTAGCAGCGCGTTGGGAGCGAGCACGCCGGTCATCTCCGGCTTCGCGGGAGGATGATATTCAACAGGGTCTACGGGCGACGGCGCGAGCGCGAGGTAAAGGACGACGATGGCGATGACGCACGTTAGGATGATGATTTTCTTTTTCATCGATTTACCTGGTTGATTTTTGTGATAAGACCGATGCAATATTTCTATCATTATTCCAAATGAAGGTCAACTCGTGAATCTGATAGAAGAAGGCTTAATCATTTTTGTAATATGGCTGTTGGACGCTTCCGTTATTGGCTGGCAGTGTAACATAGTATCCCGGTTGGAGGGTGCGTGGCTGGTGAATATTTTTTACTCACGCTCCCTAAAGTATCCAGGCTCGCGGTTAAGATGCATAACCGCCATGATCTGTATTGAATTTCCGACAATTCGATAGATTACGCCATAAGGAAACCTGCCGGAAAGACATCGCCTGAATTCGCCATCAAGGGATTCCCATGCAAGGGGATGCTCGCATATCCTCTCAATAGCGGCATATATTTCTTTGGAAAATCGATATCCCAAACCAGATTGCTTTAGTTCATAATACTCTATTGCTGAAAGTAATTCGCTTTCCGCTGATTCATGAAAAAAGAAATTCATTTGGAAAACTTCTTTTCTATCTTTTCGAAGACCGAGCTTCCAGGAATGAGTTTCGCTTTGCCCTCATCGATTTCCATGCTGCGTTTTCTTACTTCCTTGATCCATAATTGATCAATTTCGGCACTTGTGGGGAGATTTGCGCTATGCAACAGTTTATCGATCAGGGAAAGACGGTCCTCGATTGGAAGGTCGAGAGCCTGCCTGTATATTTTTTCAGTTATCTGTGTCATGTGCTTCCTCCACTGCGAATAATGTAATAAACATTGATAATATTTCAACAAAATATTTACTTAATAGATCATTTCATGATTGTGCTGATTTTCCGGAAAGCTATGACGGTGATCCAGTGTACATAGGCCGTGTACGATATGCAGTATGTGTACACTACGGACCAGTGCGCACGGCGGACGTACTTCAATATATAGAACATACCGGCAAGGATCACCAGTCCCAGCACCAGTTCCTCGAGCCGGACGTCCTCGTCGGAAATCGATTTATCAACTTTTCTTTCCTTGATGTAGTAGTGCAATATCCCCAGAGGGTTGAGGAAGTTGATGAACGCGAGGAACAGAGTGAAAGCGGATACAGCGGTGTTGACTTCTGTGTAGTAGAGCAGGAGCCCCATGCCGGCATAGATATTCATGTAGCAGTACACGACCAGCATGATGAACTTGCCGGCGACGGTCTTCTCGCTTCTGGTGAACCCGTGGAATATTGACAGGATAAAGGCGCTTGCGATGATCAGGAGTATAATGTACCGAACGGCGCCCCCTTCGTGATAGAAGTCGATGATTTTCTGTCTCAGCTCCGGCGTAGTGACAAAGGCCATGAATATCGCGGTGTTGGAGAGCAGTATCGTCATCTCGCCGAGAAGATAATCGTAGTTGAAGTCGAAGAGCCCGATGATTTTTTCAGCGATTGATTTGAGCATGCGTATTGTATGTGTGGTATGATATATCGACCGGTTCCTGGCGAGCGCAAAGACTGGCTATGATGATATTTCCCCGAACGCTTTCCCCTCCGGCAGCACCAGCCGTGCGGCGAGGGTGAAGACCGGGTTCGATACAAGGGTGCTCCCCCGGGAGGCGCCCTTGAGGGCGCTTTCCGCGGCGAAGATCTCCGCGAAGGCGCGCCGGACCTCCCCGGGCCCGAACTTCCCCGCCTGGGCGATGAAGCTTTCCCTGTTGCGCTCCTGGATGCCGATGCCCTTCAGTATCTCCTCAACGCTCCCGCCCTCGCGCAGGAGCCGGTGGTACCTGTTGATGAATTCGCACTGCCGGGTGATCATGGCCAGGACCGCCAGCTCGTGGGTGCCGCCGTCAAGGAGAGTTTTCAGCAGGGGGAGCGCCCGCGGCGACTTGAGGAAGAGCGCGTCCAGGAACTCGAAGACCGTCGTGTCGCGCGCGTCGTCGATGTAGGTCTTCACCAGATCCTCGGTGACCGCGCTCTGGCCTGAAAAGGAGAGCCGTTCCAGCGCCTCGTCCATCTTGTGCAGGTCCCTGCCCACCAGCTTCATGAGCAGCGCGACGGCGCCGTCGGTGACGGTCATCTTCCGCGCGCGCAGGGCTTCGCGGACATGCGCCGCCATGTCGCTGTCGAAATAGCGCCAGAACCGCACCGTGAGGAAGTCCGGGAGCTTCTCCAGGGGCAGCGTCTTCGGAAGCTTGTTCTGCGTCGTCGCCAGCACCAGCGTGGTGGAGTCGGGGAGCTCCCCGAAGAGGTCCTCAAGCATGGCGCGGGTCTGTTTCGCCGCGGGCACCGCGTCGGCCTCGTAGATCACCGCGAGTTTTTTCGGCGAGAACATGGAGGCGGTGAGGGCGAACTCCGCGGCCGCGGAAAGGTCGCCGGCCTCGGCATGGAAGCGCCCGGTGACGACCGAATCGGGGCCTTCCCCCGCGGAGAGAAGCGCGTGGATGGATTCTATCATCCGCTCCTTGAGGCCCTCCTCCTCGCCGAGGAAGAGGTAGGCGCGCCTGAGCGTTTTCTGCTTCAGCTCCCGCGCCAGGTCCTTCGCGTTTATCTGTTTCGCAGCCGCCATCTACCGCCTGCCTTTCTCCACCGGCGTCATGTATTCCGTGTACCAGCCGGTCACGGCCTGCGCCTTGATGCGCTCGGCCATTCCGTCGATCACCGCGTCGAGCGCCTGGAATTCCGACATCAGCGGAGGGACTATCTCCGAGTATTCCTTGAAGGATTGCACCGCCCTGCTGTTGAAGATGACGCGGCCGCGCGCCACGTCAAGAAGCTTTACCGACGCGGTGAGGAGCATCCGCTTCCTCACGGGGACTCCCTGGTTGCCGAACTCCACGGGCTGTATCTGGAAGCCCGTCACCGAGGCGGTGAGAAGGAGATCGCCGGCGGCGGCGTCGGGGACCGCGGCGAGCCTGCCGTCGCGGTTGATGAGCTCCTTCACGCGCGTGAAGAGTCTGCGGGCGATATCGGGCCTCCCGGCGGTGTCCGTGAACTCGGGGATGTAGACGCTGTTGGCGTTGCGGGGCACCACGGGCTCACCGTTGATGTTGTCGGCCAGGCGGGACGCGGTGCCGCCCGTTCCCGGCGCCGAGGCGCAGGCCAGGAAGAGAAGCAGCGCCGCGGGCAGAAAGTTCCGCGCGCAGCGGGGGGGTGATATCACCCGCCTTCCCGGGAAGGTCCTGAAGGGAACAGTTCTTCCACCTATCGGAAATTTATTTTGCTGCATGATTTTGCTAAAGTTTTTATCGAGACTGCCGATAATAATACTGATCATTGTGCACATGCTCTGCCGCAGATACCATTACGGCATCTTAAGGTAAGATAATGTGACGGCGGGATTAATCATCCCGCTTTTTTATTTTAAATAGTCATGCAAAGATGGCCACAGTGGCACAGAGCACACGGAGAAAAGCAGATATTATTTTCTTTCCCTCTGTGACCTCTGTGTCTCCGTGGCTATATGGTATTATATCACCCGGATGATCTCCTTGATGCGATACACTTCCTCGATGTACTGGCGCGCCGGCCTGTCCCAGAAGTAGACCGACTTCTCCGCGTTAAGCCTCGCCCTGGCGATGGTGTCGTCGTCCGCGTTTTTGAAAAAATGCGCGGCGCGCTCCATCGCGTCGTAGAACGCCCAGGCCGAGTAGTCCGAGAAGAGGAAGCCGTTGCCCTCCACGCCGTCGCCGGTGACGCGCGCCGGGAACACGGTATCGCGCAGGCCGCCGGTGGCGCGCGCCACCACCAGGCACCCGGTTACGAACGCCTCAATCTGCGAAATGCCGCCGGGCTCGCTCATCGACGGCATGCAGAAGATGTCGGACGCGAAGAGCGGGACGCTGATCTCCTGGAAGCCGAAGGAGACCGAGACGCTCTTCGGGTAGTTGAGCGAGAGGAGATAGAGCCCGTGGGCGAGCTCCTCGCCGCGGCGGTCGCCCGAGGAGACCGCGCCACCGATGATGGCCTGGTAGCCCAGGTGCCCGAAGAGACCCTGGGACGCCTCCAGCAGCAGCTGGAAGCCCTTCTGCTCGGTGATGCGGTGGATCATGGTGCAGATGAGCCTGTCGGGATCCACGTCGAAGCCGCGCTCCACCTGTAACAGCATCTTGTTCAGCGCGCGCTCCACGGCGGTATGGCGCACGGGATCGCCGATTTTTTTCACGGCGTCGGGGCCTTTCAGTATTTCCGGGAAGCGCGTCTTCACCTTTTCCGCCAGCGCCCTGTCGGAGCGGATGATATCGGCCAGCGCGCCGTAATGCTTTTCCTGGAAACCCGATGTGTCGAAGCGGTCGCGGATCCTCTTCTTGAAGTCCTTCCCTATCGCGTTGCTGATGCCGATCACGTTGGAGAGAATGCGCTCCAGCCCGTCGCAGGCGTACTCTATCTGCCGCGCGTAGCTGGGGCTCACGGTGATGGTGCGGTCCGCCATGCGGATGCCCGCCGCCATGCAGTTGAGCCGGTCGCCGTGGACCGGGTCGGCGAACTCGCCGGCGCGCCACTGCGGCAGGTTGAACAGGCTGAAGAGGTCGAAGCCGCGCTCGAAGCGGTGGTAGGCGTCGAAGTACTGCCAGCCGCCGTTGTGGACTATGTGGAGGAACGTGGTGCGCTGGAAGTTCGGGTTGGAGCTGTAGACGTGGTCGCTGCGCACGATTCCGTTGAATATCCCGGCGTAGGCGTCGTTGGTGAATGTGAAATGAGGCTTGAGTCCGAAGGTGCAGATCACCTCGGCGCAGGCGCGGGCGAAGGCGATGCGGCGGCGGAGCTTCTCCTCGGAGGTGACTCCCCAGTAGAGGCCGTCGAAGAACTCGAAGTGGTCCAGCAGGAAGTAGGAGACCCCCTCCACCTCTCCGCGGTGGACGCCCACCTCGTAATCGAAGCCGAGTATCTTGAAACGGACGCTCCTGCCGGTGTAGGTGACCTTGTGCGCCTTCACGGCGTCGTTCATCTTCTTCACGGCCTTGTCATCGCCGTTGCGGAAGTAGCCGGTGATGACGTAGACCTCCTCGCCCATGCGCGCCAGCTCCCGCGGGAGCTCGTACACCACGTTGGCCAGGCCACCGCTCTTGGAGAACGGCTCCGCCTCGGCGGACATGAAGACCATGGAACCGCGCTCGTTGTGCCAGGCGAGCGACTCGCCCAGCGCGCGGAGAGTATCGTCCGCGTCCTTCTTGAGGGCGTCGATGAAACCGTGTATGTAGGTGCCGTCCTTGATTCCGAACCGGAACATGTGGAAGAGCGCACGCTTGAGCCCCAGCTCCAGGAAGTAGCGGTGCTCCTTCCAGAAAATCGGCACCATCACGGCGGCGATGAACTCCCTGAGCGTCGCGTGGCCGTCGAAATTGCGGACGATCTCGTTGAAGGAGAAGTTCGCGCGGAAGTGCTCCGGGTTGGAGATGGAGCAGAGCCGGAAGAACGAGTCTTTCAGGAAGTCGTCGTAGTGCCCGGCGATGGAGTCCAACGTTTCGAGCCTGAAGAGCTTCACGCGCTCCGTGAACGAGACCACGGTGTTGATCTTCGAGGTCTTCAGCTCGCGGCCGGTGAAGTAGCTGTAGTGCCCGGTGATGGGAGAGTAGAGCAGGTCCACCACCCGGAAGAGCGTATCGTCCGCGATGGGAAGGACCGGGTTGTCGAACTGGATGGACGCCGACTGGTTGGCGTTCGCGAAGTTGAAAGCCGCCAGCCACACGCCCGTCTCCGCGAACTTGAGCGCCGCCGCCACCATGGTGTTGTTCGCCCAGACCAGGTAGCCGCGCCCGCGGTTCTCCCGGTGGAAGGCATACCACTCGCGGTAGTAGCGCTCCACGCTGCGGTGCGCTGCGTACTCGAAGCTGTTCCAGTTGACGTAGATGTTGTCCAGGAAGACCTTCCAGCCCTCGCCCTCGGCGCTGCCCTCGTAGTCCATGACGATGTCGCTCATCATGATGGTGAGGGCCACGGCGGCGCGCAGCCCACGGTGGCCGAAGGTGTTCAGCGCCCGCCGCTCGTCGTGGTTGCCCAGGATTCCCAGGAGCTCGGTGCCCTCGGGCAGTGACGCGGGGAGATAGTTGTCGTAGACATGGTATATCTCGCGCACGTCGGTCTTGCCGTGTATGATGTTCTCGCAGATTTTAAAGAGCGAGGAGTTGTACGGGATGATGCCGCTGCGGGCCAGGAAGCGCTCGTGGCCCCAGTAGCACTCCGCCAGGTGAACGAAGAACTTCTTCCCGCGCTCGCGGAGCAGCGACTCGACGTTCAGCATGATGAAATTGTGGATGGGGATGGCGATAAGGTCCCGGCACGCGGAATCGAAGTAGCCGGTGGTCATGTAGTGCCCGTACTCCCGGTCGTTGACGATGATGGTGCCGTGGAGCATCTCCTCGTCGGAGCGCTTCTCTCCGTAGGTGAACAGGAAATTGTTCCGCTTCATCATAATGGGCACGGCATGCGCCGAGTCGAACCGGATGCCGTCGATATCGAACTTCTCGATGAGCTTGAGAATGGAGCCGGTGAGCCATTCCCAGACCTCGAACATCCTGTAGTTGAGGAGCATGCCGTCGTTCCAGCTTCCGTATCTGCCGTCCGTGGAGGCTCGCCGGTTCAGCCGGCCCTCGTGGTCGTAGCAGAGCACCGCGTATTCCCCGGGAACCTCTTCGCTGCGCCGGTTCAGGTGGGGCACCACGTCTACGATGATCTTGACTCCCAGCTCGTGGGCGCGCTCCACCAGCTCGCGAAACTCCACTTCCCCGCCCAGTGCCGGCTCCGGTTCCACCAGGCTCATGGGCGAGAATGGCGAGGGCGATGACGCCTCGGGCGCCCAGTCCTCGCGGTTGGAGCCGCGCCGCTGCATGCCCAGCACGTAGATTGCCGTGATGAGATAGCGCTCCTTCAGGTCCTCCAGGTGCGCGGTGATGTCCGAGAAGCGTCCCAGGCGGATCACTTCGCCGCTCTCGTTATAGACCAGGCCCGGGTGGCCGGAGCGGTCGCGCCAGTAATAGCCCGTGTGGCCGTGGATATCGGTGAAGATTTCCAGGATGATCTCGCCGCGCACGTCGGACATCACGTTGACCCGGCCGCTCGCACCGGGGATCGTCGACCACTCGCTGCGGGTGCGCTTGCGCTCGTACACGAGGAAGTCGTAGTGCCCGTACTCGTCGAAGCGGTGCCGGGCGATATGCTTTTTCGCGGCCTCGTCGTACTCCAGCTCTATGTCCTGGAACGATATGTCCTTTTCCAGGGGGAACCGGTCCCCGGGTTTCAGGGTGTTCCTGTAGATGCGGAGGAAATATCCCGCCTTGTGCTGCGGCAGGCTGAAGGAGAACGCGTAGCCGTCGCCCGCGTTCAGGTTGATAAAGCGCGTCGCCAGGGGCGCGTCGTATTCCTTGGGAGACAGTATCCGCTCCAGCGCGATGTTGGCGCGGTTGCGCACCTCGTGCAGGTCGTGGCCCGACGCCGCCACCAGGAGGCGCGCCACCTCTTTCAGGGAATCGCGGTCGCCGCCCTTGCGATAGCGGCGCGCCAGGCGCTCAAGCGTTTCCACCGCCTTCACGTTCTTCGCGTAGTCGAAGTTCAGCTCGTCGCCATGGACCCGGGAGTTGAGCATCTTCATGAAGCTGGCCCTGTTGCGCGCTGTGAAGGGGCGCACGCGCTTCACTTCCGGTACCGCGGCGGCCTCCATCTCCTTCAGCGACGCGACGCGCAGTATCTCGTCGACGAAACCCGCCAGCGCGCGCGATACCTCAGGGCCGAAGACTTCCGTGTGCGAGTAACCGGTCTGGATGGCGCGCTCCTCTATCATCAAAACCAGCTTGAAGGTGTCGTAGAGGAACGTCTCGTTCTTCTTCCGCTCCTGGGCCATCGCGTCGAACATGTTGAGGCCCAGGTAGATGGTGGGTATCTCCTGCCAGGCCGGGCCCTGCCCCACGTGGGCGATGACGGTGGTTTCCGGCGATACGTGGAAGAGCGTGGGTACGCCGTGGCGCTCCTTCACCAGCACGACGCGCCGGTCCAGCGGCATGGCATGCTCAGATTCCGACATGGCGCGGTGGATGAGGAGGACCGCGGTGGAGAGGCGCCCCATGAGCCGGGTGTCGCTCTGGAGGCGCTCCTTCAGGGTGCCGTCGTCCTTCGACACGGCGTCGAACATGGAGGCCCGTATGGAGGCTACGTCGCCGTCCAGGTCGCCGTCGGGTGCGCCGCCGCGCATCCTGTCTATGAGGGGCCGGGAGGGATGGAATTCGAAGCACCTGGTTTCGGCGAACGCCGAGGCGAGCTCCGCCTTCACCAGGCTGTCGGCGATGAGGTGCTCCTCGCGCAGGGTATACCTGCTGAGGCTGCTGTGCGCTGCTGCGGCTTTTTCCACTGTAGGCTCCAACGGGATCATGCGGCGGTCCGGGACCCGCCCCGGCATCCGACTGTACGCCCGCAAGCAGCTTTAGTAAAGAAAAAAATCTCCGGTTGACTATTTAATCGCCCGGTGCTACGGTATTCGGCATTGCGGGACCATGGCCCCGCAATGGCATGACGTTACGGAGGATCGGATGATACGCGCTGCGTGGTTCATACTGGCGCTGCTGCTATGCGGGGTGATGCTCTCCCACTGTAGCGACGATGTGGAGGGAGACCTCCAGCCCGTGCACGTGAGGGTGTACAACACGGACGATGTTGATTTCAGCATCAAGATCGGCGACCATGATTTCGGGACGGTCCTGAAAAGCACGAAGTCCGATTACGCGGAATTCGGTCCGCTTGGCTCTTACGCTATCATTATCGATACCGACAAGGCACCGAAGAACCTCAATACCGGGAGCGGCGGGCTGTACACGCTGGAAATTCCGGACAAGGGCGATATCGACACGTGGGAGGTGACTGCCGATTAGAATCGCCTAACGCTTCTTCTTCGCGACGCGCCGCCCGGCGCCCTTCCTCCGCCCATTTTCTAGCGCCTATTACTGAAAAACGCCTCTTTCTGAAGAGGCGTTTTTCAGTAATTCGTTCCCGTGGCGGGCGCAGCCCGCGTCGCTACTTGATCTCGTCGATGTACTTCAGCACCGGGTACTTCGACTTGAACACAGTGACCGGCGAGTAGACGAAATCGAACTTTTTCTTCGACCGGATCCTGGAGTTCAGGTCTTTGTATCGCTCCTTCGGCACCACCAGCAGGACCTTTGCCGATCCCTGCCGGCTCGAGAGCATCAGGAGCTGGTTGCCCGCGCCCGTCGCGCTTTTGAGCGACGCCGGTGTGCGGAAGTACTTCACCGGGTAGAGGGAGCCTTTGAACTTCTCGTCCTTCAGGCTCGCGTAGTCGGTGAGGAGCATCCGGTAGCTCGCCCGGGGCAGGGCGGAGTAATCGGCCTTCGGTTCCTCGTCGCCAAGCTCGCTCTCGGCATCCTTGTCCGGGGCAATTTCCCCGTCCCCCTCGTCGTTTTTCGGGAGCTTGTCCTGGACGACGGCGACCTGCTCGGTGACGGCTTTTTTCTTGAGTATCGCGAAGCTCTGGACCAGGTACTCCGTCTTGTTGTCCTTCGCCGTATCGCCCGAGAGCCTGGGGGCGATGAACTCGCCGCCGGCGGTCCGCGCCGCGTCCTGCGCGTACTTGATCCTCTTTTCCAGCGTGAACTCGCCCACGTCGACCATGGCGATCTGGTCGTATTTATCGATATCGCTCCAGGAAACCACCTTCACCTCGGCTTCCTTGGGGAGCGGCGGGTAGGTGGAACCCGTGCGGACGAGCTCGTAGGGCGATTTGCACACCGCGAAGACGAGGGGTATCAGCCATATAACGGACATCCTGCGCATTTTCTTTCTCCTTTCGTGAAAAATTTACAGCGCCGCCGGCAATGGAATCGCTGCGGGTGTGCCGGCCGTATCATCCAATTAAAATATCAATTTCCCACTGTGAAGTCAATTCAATTTCAGGCCTCGGATGGAAAAGCGGGCATTCACCGGAAAAGGAGCGGGAGCGCCAGCAGGAGAAGCGGAAGTCCCGCCAGGATGAAGAGCACGGTGCTGGCCACGAAAAAGCCCGACGTCAGCCGGGTATCCAGGCCGAAAAGTATGGACGCCAGGACGGAGAAGATCGCCGCCGGCATGAAGGACTGGAGTGCGATGACGGTCTTCATGTCGCGCGGCAGTCCGCTGAAATGGAGCAGGGTGATGGCGGCCGCCGGGACCAGGACGAACTTGATGAGCGAAAGCGCCGCGCTCTCGCGCAGGGTGCCCCGCAGGTCGGAGACGCTGAAGTTAAGCCCCAGCGCGAAGTAGTACGACGCGATGGAGACCGCGAGGAGGACGTCCGATGGAAACGGCACCGCGGGCCTGGGCGCGCCGGAGAGGTTCAGGACGATGGCGGCGATGACCGCGACGAGCGGCATGTTCTGCAGATCGAAAATATAGGTTGCCGGGGAAGGCGCATCGCCCCCGGCCGACGAAGCCCTGCGCGCGTAGGGGAAGATGATCAGGTAGGTGTAGAGCATGAAATACGAAATGAAGATGAACGAGTAACCCAGGCCGGTTTCGCCCAGGACGAGATAACAGATGAACCCGCCCATGGTGAAGCCGTGGTTCGCGAGCGACGCGCTGATGATGAAGGCCGCCCTTGAAGTGCCGCGGAGGCGCAGGAGCGGGGCGATAACGGCGCCGAGGCCCAGCCCCAGGAGCACCAGCGCCAGCCCGGAGAGCGGCAGGACGATAAGCTCCGCGCTCATCCGCAGGCCCCAAATGGCCCAGAGCGCGATGAGCGGCTCCACGAGGATGAGGTTCGCGCGAACGATCCTCCTGCTCGACTCCGCCGGCGAGGCGAAGCGCCGCTTCAGGAAATACCCTGCAGCGAAGGGAGCGATGATCAGCGCCTGGAAGAGGAAGTATTTCGCGACCGGTAACATGCACGGCATCTGGCGGTATCATCGGTAAATAATCAAGATGTTTTGCGGGGATAATGTTCTTGACGATGCCGCCGCCATCGTGTCGTTGAAGAGCCAGGCGACGATCATGATCGTCGCCTGGCTCGGATTCGGAAACCTGCCCCTCAAAGGGGATAACGGCCGTGGGCTTTTTCCTCTGTGCCTCCGTGCCTCTGTGGTTGCCTTTCGGGGAGGATGATATCATGCGGACAATTCTGTTAACCGGTGCCGCCGGATTCGTGGGCTACAAGACCGCGGAGCTCCTGCTCGCGCAGGGCTTCCGGGTCGTGGGCGTCGACAACATGAACGACTACTACGACGTGCGCCTCAAGGCATACCGCCGGGACCACCTGGCGGTACGGGAGAACTGGACCTTCCACGAGGCCGACATCGAGAACATCGGCACCCTGCGCGGCCTCTTCGCCGCGGAGAAGATCGGCGCCGTCATCAACCTCGCCGCGCGGGCGGGCGTGCGCTACAGCATGGAGAACCCGCACGTCTACATGAGCACCAACGCGCAGGGGACGCTGAACCTCCTGGAGTGCATGCGCGAACATGGCGTAAAGAAGATGGTGCTGGCATCGACGTCATCGCTCTACGCGGGGCTCCCCATGCCCTTCGTGGAGGACCTCCCCGTGAACACGCCGATATCGCCATACGCCGCGTCGAAGAAGGCCGCCGAGGTGATGGCCTACACCTACCACTATCTCTACGGCATGGACGTGAGCGTGGTGCGCTACTTCACCGTCTACGGGCCGGCGGGGCGCCCCGACATGAGCCCGTTCCGCTTCATCAAGTGGATCGACGAGGGGACCCCAATAGAGCTCTTCGGCGACGGGAGCCAGGCGCGCGATTTCACCTACGTGGACGATATCGCCGACGGCACCGTGCGCGCGCTGAAGGAGGTGGGCTACGAGATCATCAACCTGGGCGGCGGGAAGAACCCCATTACCATCTCGACAATGATAGGGATGATGGAGGCGCGCCTGGGGAAGAAGGCGGTCATCGAGCAAAAGCCTTTCCACAAGGCCGACATGATGGAGACCTGGGCCGACATCACGAAGGCCGGGCGCATCCTCGGCTGGGAACCGAAGGTTTCTTTTGATGAAGGGATCAGGCGCACCGTTGAGTGGCACGTGGAGCACCGTGAGTGGCTCCGTGGCGTGAAGGTGTGATATAATCGGTGCACTATGAATGATTCGATGAACCGGGACGGAAACGAACTTCCCTGCGCGGAATGCGGTGGCCGCTGCTGCAGGCATGTCGCGATTGAGCTGAACCGGCCGGCCAGCAAACGGGATTACGATAACATACGGTGGTTTCTCTGTCACCGGGATGTCGCGGTGTACGTCGATCTGGACAACGTCTGGCACATCCTGTTCAAGACGGGCTGTGAATTCATCGACGAAAAAAACCGCTGCTCGATGTATGATAACAGGCCGAAGGTGTGCAGGTCGTACGGCGGAGAAAATGAGCTCTGCGAATTTTTCGAGAGCCCGTACAAAATGATCTTCAACAGTGTGAATGAATATGAGGCGTACCTCGACGAAAGGAAGATCGACTGGCGCTGGAAGCGGTAGCTGCCCTGAAGGCGCGGATTTTAATCCGCGCCTTCAACGTATAACCGGGCGCGCCTACCGCGATACCGTCTGCCGCACGCTCCTCGCGGGGACCCGCACCGTACCTCCGGGGATGATGATTGTCAGGCTCTCACCGCGGGAAACGATGGCGCCACGGAACACCCTGCCGGAGTACAGCGTCACCTCGTCGATCCTGCCGTACCGGGCACGAATCCCCTCCAGGGTGGCCGGCGCCGCTTCCTCCAGCTTCCTGTCGATCCTTTCGATGTCGGGGAGGGCGGATTTCCCTTTCTCCTCGATCGCTTCGGGCGCCGCCTTCCCGGCGTTCTCCACGAAGGGCACCGCCGCGACCTTCTCCATGACGAGGGACTCGATCCCGCCGAGGTCCCGGAGGGTTATTCCTTCGTCGACGTCCGCCGCCTTCCCTTTCTCCACCAGCTCCGCTTTTCCCGATGAGGTCTCTGTCACCCTCACGCTTCCCCTGGAAACACCCACGGTGCTTGCCGCGCCGGCATAGGAGACGCTGAAGACCGTGCCGCGGACCGCCGCGATGGCGGTGGGGGTCTTCACCGAGTAGCCTCGCCATTTCCCGAGGCGCTCTATCCGCGACGACACCGTGCCCTTTGACAGGTAAAGGGCCCCGTCGAGCGATTCCAGGAGGGAGGTGGCCTCCACGGTGCTTTCCGGGGCTATCTGCACCATCCCGAGGTCCCCCACCTGGATGGTGACGTGGGACCGGGGCCCCGTTTTAATGATATCACCCTTCAGAATGACCCGGGCGGCCCTGGCGGGAGCGAACTCCTTTCCCGGGTTCTTCACCTGGACGTCTCCCACGGAGAGCACCACCACGGAGGCGGTGTTCTCCCTGCTTCCGCACCCGAAGATAAGGGCCGGGACAAGCAGCGCCAGGATAGTGAGGTGAGTCTTTTTCATGATGATACCTCCATCTGATTATTAAATGGTAGACTTGTTTCTTTTCCAATGTCATTCCCGCGCAGGCGGGAATCTAGTCTAAAATTCAGGAGATTCCGGCATTCCGCGGAGTTTACCCCGGCTGTTAATGCCGGGGCTTCAGCCGGAATGACAGTTTTGATTAAAAGAAACTCTAAAGCGCATTGGGTTCCCCGGACCGATACAACCCGCTCATATCCCTGTTGATTCAAACCGGCGAAACGGACAAAATATTTCTTTATTTATTGATTTTTTTAAAAGAGGCCGCTACAACGGGGCATGCGTTCCGGACGCGCGTATTTTTCACGGAAAGGAATGAAATATTTGTCCCTTTCCATCTCCTCAATCAACTAAAAGGTGAAGACCATGCCGGGGACCGCCAAAGGCAGGGACCTCTTTATCGACGTCTACGAGCGGTATTACCCGCTCATCTACAGCGCCGCCTACGCAAGGCTGGGCCATGCCGACGACGCGAAGGACGCCGCCCAGGAGGTCTTCATCCGGTTTTACGGCAAGGCCGCGGAGGTCCGGGAGCCCCGGCCCTGGCTTTACAGGACCCTGAGAAACGTGGTCTTCGACATGATGAAGAAAAAGAAGCCGGACCTGACCGAGGGGGAGATGGACGACCTGGGCGTGACCTACATGAACGGCTTCCGCGACACCAGGCTCCTAATAAAGGAGGCCATGGAAAGCGGGGCCAATTTCATCGATGAAAACGACCGGGCCCTCTTCGAGCTCGTGGCGAGTTACGACTTCACCTACCGGGAGGCAGGGGAAGAGCTGGGCATGTCGGAGCGCCAGGCCAAGTACCGTTTCGGCCTGGCGGTGAAGCGCATCACCGGGTACCTGCGCGACAGGGGGATCGAGAAGCTGGAGGACCTCCTGTGAACGGCGCCGAAACGCTCATCCGGGTCCTGGATAAATACCATCTCCGGAGTCCCGTGCCCCGGGAGGTTCGCGCCGGAATGGGGCGGGCCAGGAAGGAAACGCTCCGGCTCATATTGCGGGAGCGCGGCGCGCTATCGGCCGGGGTCCGGGCCGTCCTGCCGCTTTTCCGCGCGTTCAGGGGACTGGGGATGCCTGTTTCCTTCCGCCAGGGGAGGGTGATATCATCCGCCCTCGCCGCCGCGGTGGTGTGCGCCCTCTTTATCGGCGTATGGACCACCGGAGGGCCGTTCCCCGCACCGCCGCGTCCGGAGCGGGGAGTGGTGGTCTTCGCCGCCGGCGATGTGACCCGGACCGGTAAGGACGGTGTATCGGCCTCCCTGAAGGCGCGGGACGTACTGGAGCGCGGGGACCGGGTCAGGACCGGCGACGGCGCCACCGCCGTGGTGCAGGCCGGCGAGACGATCATGGTGCGCCTCATGGCCCGGAGCGAGCTTTCCATGGACACGTTCCTGGGAGCGCCGGCCGCCGAGGTTTCGATCTTCTCCGGGACGGTTCTCTCGAAGGTTAACAGGCTCGCGAAGGGACAATCATTCTCCGTGAAAACACCCACCGCCGTCGCCTCGGTGCGGGGCACCGCCTTCAGCGTCACGACGGGAGACGCTGACACAATCGTGGTGACGGAAGGCACCGTCGCCGTGATAGGCAGGGCGGACGGGAGGGAGAGGCTCCTCCGGGCGGTGAGCGCCGTCTCGGGCAGGGACCTCGCCGAGCGCGCCGCCTCCGGGGCGGAGCGCCTCGGGGTGGACCGGGTGGGCCGCCTTCCCTTCGTGAAAAACCCGCAGAGGGCCCCGCAGAGCGACTTCGACGCCCTGGCGGAGCTGGTGCGTAAAACCGACGGTGAGATCGACGGGGAGATCAGGAAGCTCCAGGGCGATGCCATACCCCGGACCCTGCAGGAGATACGGGCGAAGTACGGCCGCATCGACGTGGTGCGCCTCTTCTCCGGCGAAACGGTGCGCGGCGCCATCGTGGGACGCGGCGCCATGATGAAGATGCTGGTCCCCGGCCGTTACCGCGTCATCCCCGCGGGCGCGGTGCGGGAAACCGGCACGGAGTAGGGCGCATCTCGAGACGACGGCCCCCCGGAACGCCGCTGCGCGAAAAAAATTTTGTCCGATTTCCCCCCTTTATTCAACTTACATCCAGGAAGTCACGGATTATTAAAATCAGGATAATTATTACAATTAATCAATTTTGAGTTGTAATTAAATGAACATTCCTGCAATTTATGACCATTCTTCATCATGCATCTCAACTGCGCTAACGGGGTTACCATGTCCCTGAAAAAACTGTATTACTTCTGTTTCCTCATCATGGCCCTGCTTGTGGCCCTCGCCGGGGGGAGCGATCTCCGGTCCGAAAACGTGTTCCTGAAAGACGGCCGCATAATCAACGGCTCGATTGTGAGCGACGCGGCGGCATCCATCACCGTCAGGAAAAGCGACGGGAAGAAGGAGGTTGTACCGCGGGGGGACATCCTTCGCATACTTTACACGAACCTTAAAATGGGGAAGATACACGTCCAGATGCGGGACGGAAGTAACTTCGAGGCCTTCATCGTGGATGAAGACCAGGACACCTACACCTTCCGAAAGGCGCTTCAGAGCCCTGCTGAAACGAAGGTGAACCGCTCCGATATACTTTTCATCTCCGAGCGCAATCCCTCGGGGCTCAAGGGGACGCCAGACACGACACGTGTAAAGCTCTCCTGGTATCCGCCGTACAACCCGGTGAAGCACTACCTGGTGTATCACCGGGAAAAGAGCGAGGGTGATTTCCGCCCGGCGGTGAAGAGCCGGGGGAAAAGCCATACCTTGGATAACCTGAAAAGCAATACCTCCTACGTCGTCAAGGTGACGGCGGTGGACAATTCGGACGATGAATCGTCGCCGTCGAACGTGCTGACGGTGACCACGAAGAATATCCGCCCCACGCCTCCTGGCGAAATCAGGTACGAAAAGGGGGCGCCTGGAACGGATGGCAAGTTCGCGGCCACTCTCCGGTGGAACCCCGGCACCGATCCCGACGGTATGATTGCGGGCTATGCAATCTACAGGGTGGCTGATAAAGGGAAACAGCGGGAAACGAAGGTCACGGCCACGGAGTATACCGCACCGGGTCTCGCCGACAGGGGACGTCATTACTTCGAGATAACCAGCATCGACGACCGGGGCGATGAATCGGAAGACGCGGCGTCCATCACCGTGGGGTGGAACATCATCGTTGAGGCGCATCTAAACTACATAATGCCCCTGGGGTCCTTCGGCGACACCCTGAAAGCGGGACGGGGCGCGATGCTGACTGTGGGCACTAAGGAGATTTTTTTCCGCGGATTCGACCTGGGAATAACCGCCGGTTACTGGTCTTTCGAGGGCAACTACCGGGAGATCGAATCGGCTTTCATTGTTCCGGCACTCCTCATGGCGCGATGGCGGTTCACTATCCTGAACGGTCTCTGGGCGGCCCCGGCGGCACGCGCAGGATATGGGTATCACCAGATTGCCTATAAGAAACGAAACCCTTCGACATTCGCGCTCGATGAGGAAGAAAAGAGCGCCTTCGAACCTATGGCCCTTGGGGGACTTGACATCTTCTGGAATCCGTGGCGCTCCCTGATGTTGAGCGCCGGGGCGTCTTACGGTGCAGTCTTTGAAAAGAGCGAAACAATGACCTTCGTCGAATTCCACTTCGGCGCCGGCTGGGTCTGGTAGCGCTGACGATATCGACAATACAGGATTATGAAAGAGGTAGCGATATGAAAAGTATCCTGGTTTTGATGACTGGCATCATGGCGGCAGCCGCACTGTTTAGCTGTGATGATCTCTATACCGGCGTGCGGGACGAGGTGTACGCGAACTATTTCCATGGCACGAAACAGTTTACTGCGAGCGACGGTGCGGAGAATAATGAGTTCGGGAGACGCGTTGCAGTTTCGTCCGATGGTACTACCATAGTGGTCGGAAACTTTCATGGTGAAGGTAAGGTGGCCGATTCGGGCTCTGCTTACGTCTATCGCTGGAACGGCTCCGCATGGGTGGAGGCAAAAATCATGGCGGAAGACGGAGCGGCTGGCGATCAATTCGGCTTCAGTGTAGCTATCTCTGATGATGGTAGCACAATAGTTATTGGGGCGATGCATGGTGAAGGTAAGGTAGCCAATTCGGGCTCTGCTTACGTATATCGTTGGAACGGCTCTGCATGGGTGGAGGCAAAAATCATGGCTCAAGACGGAGTGCTTAACGATCAGTTCGGTTACAGCGTTGCGGTCTCGGCCGGCGGCAATATCGTGGTGGTCGGCGCAGATGCAGATGATGATAATGGTAGTGCTTCAGGGTCCGTATATGTGTATCGCTGGAATGGCACCTCATGGGAAGAGGTGAAAATTATTGCGGACGATGGCGCGTTAGGCGATCTTTTCGGCTGGAGTGTAGCAATTTCATCTGACGGTGCCACCCTGGTTGTTGGGGCGAAATATGATACGATTCTATTAAATGAGTATCAAGGATCTGCCTACGTATACCGATGGAATGGTTCTTTGTGGTGGTTTGAAAAGAAGATTACCGCTAGCGACGGCTTTGAAGATGATCAGTTCGGTTACAGTGTAGCTATTTCTGCCGATGGCAACACCCTGGTGATCGGTGCAAGTGGTGATGATGATAAAGGGAGTGATTCAGGTGCGGCCTATGTGTATCACTGGAACGGTTCCTTGTGGGAGGAGACAAAAATTACGGCAAGCGATGGCGCAATTCAGGATTGGTTTGGTACTAGTATATCGATGTCCGGAGATGGCACCACGCTGGTTATTGGTGCATTAGGTGATGATGATAATGGTTCTAATGCTGGTTCAGCCTATGTTTATCGCTGGGATGGTTCCTCGTGGGTGGAGGAGAAAATCATTGCGGGTGATGGTTTGTCAGATGATTGGTTTGGCATCGGCGTGGCGGTCTCATCAGATAGTGGCACGGTAGTGGTCGGGGCAAGCCAGGATGATGTAATGTATAACAACCAGGGCTCAGTCTGGCTCTACGCGGAGTGAGGGGCGCCCCGCGCATCTCGATACGCCCGCGCCGGCGGGGTTGAGAGCCAATCAGCAGGAGTGTGCGGGCTGCACGATGTGCAGAGTCTCCCAGCAACGGTCGTCGAGCGGTGTGCCGAGCTTGTCGAGGTATAGCCCCCAGGGCGTATCGAGACGACGGCCCCGTGCATCCATGGTGAAGACCGCGAAACTGAAAACGACCGTGTCCTTTTACTTGACTCCCCCCGCGTTTCGAAGTAGTATTGTACCGTCTGAAGTTGATGAATGGAAATTATGTATGGAGATCAGGTGATATGCCGTCACGGATGGAAAAAATCGAGGCTGAGGCTTTACAACTCGATGTCGTGGAACGGGCCAGGCTGGCGGAACGCCTGCTGTCGAGCCTTGAAGATGATTCCGGTATTGAAGAAGCCTGGGCCGCTGAAGTGGAAAGAAGAATCGCCGAAATCGAAAGCGGGAAAACCATCCCCGTTCCCGTAGAGGATGTTATAACAAAGGCGCGGCAAATCCTTAAATGACGGTAACAATTCATCCTTTAGCCGGCGAAGAGTTGTTTGGGTCAATCGAATTCTACGCGGAAAACGGCGGAAAGGATCTTGCGCGGGCTTTTCTCGATGAATTCGAAAGGGTTGTCGGGTTAATTCGTGTATATCCGGACATCGGAACCCCCTGGAAAAAGACTGCCCGAAGATTGCATTTCCGAAAATTTCCTTTCAGTGTAGTATATACAGCAAGCGGTAACACCATTACGATAGTAGCCATCCCACATCATCGAAGAAAGCCCGGATACTGGAAGAATCGTTTCTAACAGCAACGGTCGTCGAGTGGTGTGCCGAGCCTGTCGAGGCATAGCCCGTAGGGCGTATCGAGACGACGGCCCCGGGCACGCGCTTTATCCTTCCGCCAGCGCCTTCCAGTCGTCGGGCCGGTGCCCCAGTACGGCCCTGTTCCCGGAGCGAACAACGGGTGTTTTCAGGAGCAGGGAGTTTTCCTCCAGTGCCTTCGCGGCATCGAACCGGATGTAGGCCAGGTTCTTTTTCGCGAACTCCTTCCCGTCCCGGTCTATAAGTTCTTCGACGGGAATGGACCGCGCGATGTTCTTTATCTCACCGGCGCTCAGGTTCCGCTCGCCAACGTCGACGAACTGTATCTGGACGCGACGCTCCTTGAAGAACCGGATGGCCTTCTGCGTGTCGCTGCATTTCTTCGTGCCGATGACCTGGATCACAGCAGGACGATACCCTTGGTGTTTATTTCATGGAGGAGCGGTGATATGCTTGATCTGGACAGATACTCGTCCAGGCTGACCGGGACTGCTTCGATCCTGGGATCGATCTGCGTGGCGAAGTAATTAAGCGAGCTCCCTTCGCTGAACCGGTCCCCGCCGAAATCACGGGATACCACCGCTATATCGATGTCGCTGTCTACACGACTGGTCCCTGTCGCAAACGAACCGTAGAGGATGAAGACATCTCCTCTGATCCGGTTTTTTTTCAGCAGGGCTCGAAGCTGTATTATTCGTTGTTTAATGTCGTTAATATCCATTCCAGCATCTTTTCCGCTTTCTTGAGATAATCCCCGGTAAATTTGCGCGTAGCTTTTTTGTAAATGCTGAATTTTTCATCGGGATATCTACACTCGATGTTGAACTCGTTGATATCAGTAAGGATTTTCCGGTGTGTATCTGAAATTTCGAGGTCTGTCGTTTTAACAAGATAAACCAGGTTATGGGTAAACGGGGCGTGTCCCGCTTTTCGCTGCACGTACAGGGCCTTCAGTTATTTTTCGAGAGCCAGGTGGATATGAAACAGTACGGTCACGTATTTTTTCGTATTCTCAAATATCTCGCGCGCGGCCTGTATGTCTTTTTGCGACGCCGTAAGCCAGTACTTTTCCAGTTGCTTTATGTTGAGATCTTCAACCATGGACATTTTATAATATGGGAGAAGATTTGTTGTCAAGAAATAAAGATATATACGTATATTGCCTGCATATCTCCCGCCGGATCAACGCCGCGCTCCCGGCTAAATTCTTCTTGCCATTATCATACATTTCCTGATTTCCTTGCCGCATGAACCTCTCCGTGAACATCGGGAAGCTCGTGCTGAAGAACCCCGTCACCGTGGCGTCGGGCACAGCGGGCTACGGCGAAGAGCTTTCGAACTACTACGAAATTTCACGCCTCGGGGCCATCTTTGCCAAGGGACTCTCGCTGGAGCCGCGCCCCGGCAACAGGGGGCCACGCGTGCTGGAGACACCGGCGGGGATGCTCAACTCGATCGGCCTGGAGAACGTGGGTCTGAAGAAGTTCCTCGATGAGAAGATGCCGTTCCTCCGGGAGAAGGGCGCGACGGTGATTCCCAACGTGGCGGGACATTCCGAGGACGAGAACGTCGCGCTCTGCGAGGCGCTCTCTCACACGGAAGGCGTCGCGGCGGTGGAGCTGAACGTGTCGTGCCCCAACGTGAAGGAGGGCGGCATGGCCTTCGGGCGGAACATGCCGGTCTTCACTCGCCTCCTCCGCGAGGCGCGGCGCGTCACCCGGGGCACGCTGATAGTGAAGCTCTCTCCCAACGTGACCGACCCGGCAGAGTTTGCCCACGCCGCCGAGGATCTCGGCGCCGACGCGATCTCGGCGGTGAACACGTTCCTGGGCATGAAGATCGACATCAAAAAGCGCGCGCCGCATTTCCGGAACAGGGTCGCGGGCTTCAGCGGTCCCGCCATCCGGCCCATGGCCGTGCGGATCGTCTACGAGATCTTCGCGCGGGTGAAGATTCCCGTCATCGGCCTCGGGGGGATATCGTCCGCCGAGGACGCGCTCGAGTTCATAATGGCCGGCGCGTCGGCGGTGTCGGTGGGCACCATGAGCCTGGTGGACCCCATGGCGGCCATGAAGGTGCTCGACGGCATCGAGGCGTTCATGGCGGCGGAGAATATCGGCGACCTCAAGGAAATCATCGGGGCGGCGCACCGCGCGTAGACATCCGGGTCATCCCGAGCGGAGTCGAGGGATGATTGACGCGCACAGTCATGGTTCGACTCCGCTCACCATGACCATGCTGGTTATTCCCGATTATCCTCCATTCCATAAAAACAATTGACATGGGCAATTATTGAAGGCACTCTTCTTTACGCCATGTTTCCGCATGGATCAAGCTCACGGAGGTTTATCATGAAGAAATCGCTTTTCGCGTGTACGGTCGCGTTGATCCTGTTGTTCGCCTCATCCGCCTTCGCGATGGACTACGTCCTGGGCGCCAGGGCGGGCTTCTTTTTCTGGAGCCCGTATTACAAGGACATGCCGGAAGGAACCGGATTTGCAGAAATGAGGACCGGGCATGGCGGTCTTTACGGACCGATTTTTGTTCTCAATTTTACAGACACGGTGGCACTCTCCGTGTCCGGGCTCTTCGGTCAACAGACAACACAATGGCATTCGTGGAATGGGACCGGTGCCAAAGATGATGGAACTGAATTCCTGTATTCCCGTACCGCGTATGTCGAAGCAAACCGTTACGATGTGGATAGTGCGTTGAGCTATGCATTGATGCCTGGCCTTCGATTATTCGCGGGATATAAGTTCCAATATATGAAAGTGAACTGGTATTCAACGGAACGTATTTATACGCCTACAAGTCCTGAAACATACAAAACATTTATTAACGACAACGAGTTCGAATTCAAAGTACCCCTTCACGGCGTGGCGCTGGGCTGCGGATATTCAAGGAGTCTCACCGATTTATATTTTTTCTCTGTTAGCGTTTCCGGTATTTATACACGAGGGACACTTAATTCAAGCCAGTATTCAGCACAATACAATGATGTTGGATTAGTCCCCCCGGAATCAGGTAAGCCAAATCCCAGGGAGGAAACCTTTAAAACAAACATCCATCAGTACGGTTTCAACATTGAGCCCTCAATCGGCATCCGCACCTCCGGTCCCATCGTGACCCTCGGCGTCCGATACCAGCTCCTGCGGACGCAGTTCTACGAACTGGATTCCTCGGGGGGCGACGGCCCCGACGACCGGTGGATGAATGACCAGCTCTACGGTGTCTTCGTGGCGGTGATGTTCACGATGTAGAAGGCGCGGATGGCATCCGCGCCTTCGGCTGGCGGCACAATCCCTCAAATCTCTTGACAACCCGGCAGGCGGCGATCATGATCGTCGCCTGTGTTTTCCGCGCGCCTCCCTCGATGGGAGATGCGGATGCGTATCCGGGAAGAAGTATCCATCACCCCCACCCGGCCTCCCCCCTCGAGGGGGAGGGGATTGACGAAGCGATCTTCATCGCGATAGAGGATGATATAATGAAATTCTGGAACAAGAACCTGAAAAACATGGCGGAGTACGTCCCCGGTGAACAGCCGGAGAACCTGGAGGAGTATATCAAGCTCAACACGAACGAGAGCGCCTTTCCGCCCTCGAAGCCGGTCCTGGAGGCGCTGAAGGAAGCGTGCAACGAGAACCTCCGCCGTTATCCCAATCCCACGAACATCGCCCTGCGCGAGCTCTTCGCCGCGCAGAATTCCCTGCGTCCGGACAACGTGTTCGCGGGCAATGGCTCCGACGAGATCTTCACTCTGCTCTTCCGCGGCTTCATCGAGCCGAAGGCGCGGGCGGCCTTCCCCTATCCGTCATACTCGCTCTACTACACGCTCTCGGAGGCGAACGGCATCAAGTTCGACAAGGTGAACCTGGACAGGAACCTCGACGTGGACTTCGACGGCCTCCTGGCGAAGGAATACGCCCTGGTGATTATCGCCAACCCGAACAATCCCACGGGGAAGGGCGTCGACGGAAGGAAGGTTAGGGAGTTCCTGGGTAAATACACTGGGCTCCTCGTCATCGACGAGGCGTACGTGGACTTCTACGGCGAGACGCTCATCGGCCTGGTGAAGGAGTTCGACAACGTGATCGTCACCCGCTCTTTATCGAAGTCGTACTCGCTGGCGGGGTTACGCGTGGGACTGGCGATAGCGCAGCCGGATATCATCCGCGGGCTTTTGAAGCTCAAGGACTCGTACAATGTCGACAGGCTTGCCGAGGCGGGTGCCGTCGCGGCGCTGAAGGACGTCAAGGGCTTCAAGTACAGCATGGAAATGGTGCGCGGCAACAAGGAGTACCTGGAGGAGATGCTGGAAGAAATCGGTTTCCAGGTGGTCCCCTCGAAGGCAAACTTTATCTTCGTGAAGCACCCGGGGTTCAAGGCCAGGGACATCTATGAGGAGCTGAAAAAGAGAAAGATACTGGTGCGCTGGTTCGACGGGCCCGTCCAGTCAGAGTACGTGCGCATTACCGTGGGCACCATGATGGAGATAAAGACGCTGGTAAAGGAGCTGAAGTCCATCCTCGGAGGGGAGTGACGGCGCCGTCCGCCGGGGACTCACTTCTTCAGGCGAATTATCAGCCCCTCCGCGTTGGTGATGGTGTTCCGCTCGATGAGCTCATTCAGGGTGATGCGGTTCCCCTCGAAGAGCGCGGCGTCCTTCTCCTCCACCCAGAAGTTGAAATGCTGTATCCTTCCCCCGCTCTCCCACTTGATGCCGACCACCGATCCCACGATCTCCTTCTCCGCGAAGACCGTCCCGCATGACTGGGTGATATACAGGAAATCCGGGAGGTGTTTCCTGAGCAGGTGGCCCACCATGTTCCCGTACCCGTAATCCTCCGTGCCCGGGCCCGGCTCCACCCGGAAGTCGAAGCCCAGGTACAGCCTGTCCGGGTCCTTCGCCTTCCTGTCGTGATAGAAACCGATGCTGTTTTTCTGAACGGCGAGCTTGTACTTGTCCGTGGCAATCCTGGCGATGCCGATGAGGTGGTCGCGGTACCGGTCGTGGAACACTTTGCCCCTGGTGGTGTACTGTCCCGTGTCGACCAGGTACTGTTCGTAGTCGGCGGCCTTAGCCTGGGGGACGCGGAGGATCTCCTGCTCTCTGGGCTCGAGCGTCTCGCAGAAAGGAAGCGCGGCGATGACGATTGCGGTAAGCAAATGTGCTGTCATACGGTTTTTCATTTTCCGGTTGATGTTCATGGTATTCGCGATGTTTCCGGTCGGAACTGATACCGCTCCGTGTATCACGCGCCCCGGGGGAAGTCAAGAAAAATCATCCTGAATAGTGGTTGCGGAATAATCGGGCAATGACAGGATTTCGCACGGATGATCAACGCTTTCAAGGATACTGACAGATGAAACCATACGCCGCCTTCTTCGACCTGGACCACACGATACTGGACGCGAGCAGCGCGAGGCTCTACATCAAGTACCTCCACGGCCGCGGCGACGTGAGCTCCTGGGACCTCGCCCGGGGCACGTTCCTTTCGATCATGCACCGGTTCGGCCTGTTCGCCACGGAAGACGTGATAAAGAAGTGGGTGATGAAGTATCGCGGGCAATCCGAGGAGGCGACGATACGCCTCACGGAGAAATGGTTCGTCGAGATGGTGACCGGCCACATCCGCCAGAAAGCGGCCGCGGAAGTAGCCCGGCATAAGGAAGCCGGCGCCCGCACGGTGGTCCTCTCCGCATCGACGAACTACGGCTGCGAGCCGGTGAAGCGCTTTCTCGGCATGGACGATGTCATCAGCACGCGCCTCGCGGTGAAGGATGGCCTCTTCACAGGCGAGCTCGACGGCGACTACTGCTACGGCCCGGTGAAGCTCACTAAAGCGATGGAGTACTGCATCGAGCACTCCCTGGACATGGAGGACGCCTGGTACTACGGCGACGCCATCGCGGACCTGTATATCATGGAGCGGGTGGGGCATCCCGTCTGCGTAACGCCGGATCGGAAGCTCCGCGGTGAGGCGCGCAGACGCGGATGGGATATTGTGGAGTGGTGAATCACCCTGATGGGTGTTTCCTTTTCGAAGACTTAACCTCGCGCTCCGCATAATCATGCCTGCGCCATGAGGGGAACTGCGACTTTCTTTTCGGAAAAGAAAGTCGCCCAAAGAAAGCCGCCACTCAAGCGCCGTGGAGGCTTGACCTTCTCCATGCTGGAAGCCCGCTCCTTTGCGCCTGCGGAGGGCACATCCTGTGCCATCCTCGGCGCGCGCGACCTCCTGTCGCGCGTCTTCAGGGTTGCTGTCTTTTTCCCTCCGTTTCTCCTTTTATACCACTTCTATAACACCTTTATGCTTCCTTTATCATGCTACAATGCGACGGCTAATAAACAGTTTTTGAATTATTCCGAAAAAAAATTTAACGTTTTCACCTTGAGAACCGTACTGGCTTGGTGAGGGGCGATAATATCGTCGGATTCAGGGGGGTAACTGTGAGATATGGAGCAAATAGATAAAGAACAGAGCAGCGACAGCGATTTCCTGCTGAACAATGCCTTCATCACGGGGGTGAGCGGCCGCCTGGGTGACAGCGTGTTCTACACGCGGAACGGGAAGATTCGTTCCCGGCGGCATGTCATTCCCAGCAACCCGCGCACGCGGAAGCAGCAGGCGGGCCGTTCCCGCTTCGCGGGGGCCGTGCGCGCCTGGCGCATGCTCGATGAAGTGGCAAGGGCCGACTGGAAACGGCGCGCAGCACGGCACAGGCGCACCGGCTACAATCTTTTTATTGCAGAATATCTGGCCGGGGCGGGTGATGCCACACGGTATAGCGAGATTCCCATGGAAACAGAAAGGCCGAAACGGCGCACGGTGCGCAGGGTGAGGTCCGTGGTGGCGATGCTTCCGGGCGGTTATGGGAGCTTCGATAAGGGGAGAAGTTTTTCACAAATTGCACCTATCCTCGTTTATGTAGATTACTCACGGGAATGTGCCGAATCGACGCACTGGACAGGCCCAGGCATTTAATAGTTTGCTCAAATTTGTAACACTACCCGAGGGCCAGTAAACAAGATAAGCATTGTTAGTATTATACTGTGTAGATGTCCAGAAATAGGCACTGGACCCGAACAATCCGGAATTCCATATCGCTATGAGCTCGTCATGCGCAGGAAGATACCAGTCGGAATAACCTCCACCCCTATAGTCTTTACAGTATTTAGCAGCGTAAGAACCGCCAGTTCCCTGGTTTGCATATATTAACTCGGTATTGTTGGGGCCGTCAGTAGTACTCGTAGCACCGGTATCGGTTTGAGTGTTGCTCCAGGGGATATATGTCGTTCCCTGCCCATGCATGGTCAGCACCTTGCCGTATTGGTTTGGGTAAGTTCCGGAGATAAAGAAAACAACTCCTCCCTGATATGCATCCCCGGCTACCAGATCAAACAGTGATTGGAAGGATATCTCGTTTCCGTATTCCGTACCATGGTTATTGGTTGCATATGCACGAACATAATAGGTCGTTCCTATGGACAGCCCTGCAAGAGTGCTTGCGTAAGCGCCGGACCCAGCACCGTCAGTTGTTTTAGTGTCTGCAATAGTGGGGGAACCGGATGTATTCCAGCACACACCGCGTGCCGTGACGGGGCTGTAGCCCTCATCCGTAATAGTGCCTCCGCTCATGGCAGATACAGCATGAATGTTCGAAATCACTGTTGTTGAAATCGATGGAAGTCCTATTATCCATCTATCGTCATAGGCATCCATCACAACATTTCCGCAGGAAAGAAATATAGCCAGCATCGCCGGTATCATCATTAGCTTCTTCATGATCAGAACCTCATCCCCCAATACACTCCCAGCATTGTTAAGCTGAGCCGCTCATCCTTTTCCAGCAGCATACCGTATCCAGCGCGCGCCCCCAGGAACAGCTCTTCCGAACAGCTCCATTCCAGCGCGACGGAAATCATGCCCAATATATCGGTCCCTTTGGATTCTTTGTTTGTATCCGCTAAAGAGAACTGGTCGCGGGATACGTACGCTATGTCGACGTACGCCCCACCCATGGAAATGGCGGGGACCAGGTCAAGATGTTCAACAAGCTTTATTGTGTAACCGAGTTTCAGGGCGAAAGGGATTACCTGGAACCTGTCAACTCTCTGTCCCTCGGACTCCAGTACGTTTTCTCCCTGCATGTAGAAATAACCAACCTCCAGACCCGGTGAAAGACCTTTCATGATTACATTATACACCATGAAGGATACCAGCCCGCCGTATCCAAGCGCCCCCATTTCCCCCAGGGTTCCCAATGAATAGATTATCCCGGGAGAGAATGTGATGGCCATGGTGGGCGGCACCAGCAGTATCCCCGCACCGGCGGATTCGTCACCGCGCTCGTCTACGGCAGTCACTTCAACGCGTTTGTAGCGAGGCGCGTCCTGCACGCTGTACGTGGTTTTCCCAGTTTCTCCGACAAGCGCGCGTTTGCCTTTCACCTTGGCATAGAGGCGGTATCCTGTCACCTTTCCGTCCCCGTCCACGGCCGCGTCCCAGGAAATGACCGTGGCGCCGCCGGGCTGCTGGTGTTTAATCAGATTGCCGGGTCGCTCCGGTGGAACATTTTTCGTAAGGAACTTGAACTCGTTGCTCGGCGTGGTCTCGGCTTCCTCCATATCCACGCCGGTCACCCTCGCCACATACTCGGTGTTGCTCGAAAGACCGCGGAGCACGATGTTGGGTTT
>JAGODF010000242.1 GCA_017998375.1 Spirochaetota bacterium | reverse complement strand
CGATATGACCTTCCCACACTTTGAAAAGGAGAAGGCCGATGACAAAGAACGTGAAGCTGCACAAATGGGTAGAAGAGATAGCCGCCATGACCACCCCGGACGCCGTCTACTGGTGTGACGGATCAAAGGAAGAATACGACCGCCTGGTGAAAAAAATGGTGGAGGAAGGGCTGGCCAAGCCGCTCGACGGGAAGAAACTCCCGGGATGCATCCTCTTCCGTTCCGACCCCTCGGACGTCGCCAGGGTTGAGAACCGCACTTACATTGCCTCGAAAACAAAAGATGCCGCGGGCCCGACGAACAACTGGATCGATCCCGACGAGCTGAAAACCATCATGAAGGGCCTTTACAAGGGCTGTATGAAGGGCCGTACCCTGTACGTGATCCCCTTCAGCATGGGGCCCGTGGGCTCGCCCATCTCCAAGATCGGCATCGAGATAACCGACTCCCCCTACGTCGTGGTAAACATGCACATCATGACCCGCGTGGGCACCGAGGTGCTGGACGTGCTCGGCGATAACGGCGAATTCATCCCCTGCCTCCATTCGGTGGGGAAACCGCTGGCCGAGGGTGAAAGCGACAACGGCATGTGGCCCTGCGCCCCCCTGGATAAAAAGTACATCTCCCATTTCCCCGAGGAGCGGACAATCTGGTCCTACGGTTCCGGCTACGGTGGAAACGCTCTCCTCGGAAAGAAGTGCCTCGCGCTTCGCATCGCCTCGGTCGCGGCCCGCGACGAGGGGTGGCTCGCGGAGCACATGCTGATTCTTGGCATAACCAGCCCCGAGGGCGAAAAGAAATACATCGCCGGCGCGTTCCCCTCGGCGTGCGGGAAAACCAATCTCGCGATGCTGATACCCACCGTGCCCGGCTGGAAGGTAGAATGCGTGGGGGACGATATCGCCTGGATGAAATTCGGGAAGGACGGCCGCCTTTACGCCATAAATCCCGAGGCGGGCTTCTTCGGCGTGGCGCCGGGGACCTCCCTGGATTCCAATCCCAACGCGATGAAGTCCATCGACCGCAACACCATCTACACCAACGTGGCGCTCACGGAGGACAACGATGTCTGGTGGGAGGGAATAGGCTACGACGCCCCGGGCCGGCTCATCGACTGGCTGGGCCAGCCCTGGGAGAAGGGAAAATCCGACAAACCGGCGGCGCATCCCAACGCTCGCTTCACCGCGCCGGCGAGGCAGTGCCCGGCCATCGACCCGTCATGGGAGGACCCTGCGGGAGTTCCCATATCAGCATTTCTCTTCGGCGGGCGGCGTCCCACGACGGTACCGCTGGTGCACCAGGCCTTCAACTGGAACCACGGCGTGTTCCTTGCGTCGATTATCGGTTCCGAGGTCACCGCGGCGGCGCTGGACCTCAAAGCCGGTACCGTGCGGCGTGATCCCATGGCGATGCTTCCCTTCTGCGGCTACCACATGGGGGACTATTTCAAGCACTGGATAGCGACTGGCGCCAGGACAAGCGCGGACAAGCTCCCGAAGATATTCTGCGTCAACTGGTTCCGCAAGACAGCCGACGGCAAGTGGCTCTGGCCGGGATACGGGGAGAACAGCCGCGTCCTCAAGTGGGTCTTCGAGCGATGCGCAGGCACCGGGAAAGCCGTGGAAACTGAACTGGGCTTCATGCCCACGCCGGATGCCATCGATATAACCGGACTTTCGGGCGTCTCCGATGCCGATATGAAGGAGCTTCTGGCGGTGGACCGCCAGGCCTGGCTCCACGAAGCCGGGCTCGTGCGGGAACACTTCGATAACTTCGGCGACCGGCTCCCCCGGGAGCTCCGTGTCGAGCTCGAAGCGCTTGAAAAACGGCTGGGCCGCTAGGCGCGAAAACGCTTTCGCGCTTTCATAAAGCTTCCGTTCATCCCACGTGCGACGAATTCACAGGCGACGATCATGATCGTCGCCTGTGATTTTTTTATTACTTGATTTCCCCTTCCGATAAAGGTATATTTAATCACTGGCGGAAAAACCGTCAGGTTTCTTAATTCTATGTCTACACCACAAAAAAAGGGAGGGATCGTCATGGCAATTTCCAGGTCGAGGACGGTAGTGTGTCTTGTGGCGCTCGCGCTGGCCGTGGGCGGATTATCATGCAAGAAGAAGGTGGAAATTTCGGAAAAGAGCAAGCAGCTGTTCGGCAAGACATGGTCATATGACGCAGAGGCGACCAGGACGGCGGTCCTGACGAAAGCGGGAGAGGCAACCGGGATCAAGAACCTCAAGGACATACAGGTCAAGGGCGACGTCAAGACCATGGTCGATTACGCGACGGCGAAGACGCTGCTTTTCGGCGAGGACAAGAAGGGCGGCGGCGCTGCGTACGCACTGTCGACCGGGAAAGGGTTCCTCAAGAGCACCAACTCTGGATGGGTCAAGTGGAACAGCGATGAGACGGCCTTCACCCTCAGCCCGGCGGACAAGAACCGCTACAAGGAGATCACCTACAAGGTTGTGGAGATGACGCCCAGCAAGCTGGTCATCCTCGATTCAGCGAGCACCACGGAGACTCCGGAAATCTGGACGCGGTGACGTTGACCGCGGAAATAGAAAGGCGGCGATCATGATCGCCGCCTTTCTTCTCACAAATTGATCTCCATTCCCTCGTAGGCTATCTCCACGTCGAGGTCGCTCCGCCGCTTCCGGTCCATGTTCATGTAGGTCTTGGCGTTGGACAGCACCGTGTCCATCTTCTTGTCGAGGTAGTCCGGGTCGTGGTGCCAGAGGATGAGCTTCTTGATATTGAATCGCGTTGATATGTCGATGGCGATGGATGCGGACGAATGGCCCCAGTCCACCTTGCTGATCACCGAGTCCTCGAACGTGTACTGCGCGTCGAAGACCACCACGTCGGCGCCGGTGAAGAACTCGGCATAGGTGTCTATCTTGTCTATCTCGTCGATATTGAACTCGCAGTCGCTGGTGAAGACGAAGACCTTCCCGTCCTCCTCGAACCGGTAGCCGAAACATCCCCCGGGGTGGCGCATCCTCTTGTTGACGATCTTCAGATCGTTCAGGTGGAATTCCGACTCCTTTTCAAGCACGAAGAATTCCTTAGTCGCGAACATGTAGTCCAGGTTCACCGGGAAGTGGGTGAACACCTGCTGGTACTCAATCCGCTCCTTTATGTCGTCGAAGGGTGAGTAGATGTTAAACCGGTTGCCCTTGATGTAGAATGGGACGAAGAACGGAATGCCCTGGATGTGGTCCCAGTGCGTGTGGGTGAAGAGCATCGTGGCGAGCCCCTTTCCCTTCCCGAAATCCTCCTTCATGATCTCTGCCCCCAGGTGCTTGAGGCCAGTCCCTCCGTCTATGATGATGAGATCGTTGTTCTTCGTCCTCACCTCGAGGCAGGTGGTGTTGCCGCCGTAGGTGCCTCGCACGGAAAAGGGGAGTGAATCCAGGTAGCGTTCAATGGCGTCTTCGGAGGCGATGTCCTTGGGCGTGGCGAGGCTCAGCACCTTCTTCATCTTGTCGCGGATACCCAGGGGGGCGAAGGGAGTGGGTATGGATCCGCGGACTCCCCAGATCTTTATTTTCATTCGAAATCCTGCGTTCGTGTAGCGTATGCACCGAAACTGACGGCTGACCTAATGTAGCCTATCGGCTCTAATTTTTTCAACCAATAAATCAAAAAAACTTGACACTGAATCATCCCCCGTTAATTTTTCTTGGGTTGTCGGGAAGGTCCCGTCCTCACGCTTCCCGCCCCCCGGGCTCCTCTGTTATTTCACAGCATCACCGCCAAAAAGTGCGCGTATTTCCGGTACCACCCGTCGCTCCGGGACTCACATACGGGCGGATTGGACGATGGCGTCCCCGGGTCGATCCCGGCAGGGAAAAGGGAATGTCGCCGCTCACACAATTACCAGGGAGGAAAAGCTGATGCGGTTTTCAAGCAGGATCATGAAAGTGAAACCGTCGCCCACGCTGGCCATCACCGCCACGGCCAACGCCATGAAGGCGAAGGGAATAGACGTGATCGGTTTCGGCACCGGCGAGCCCGATTTCGATACGCCCCGCTTCATCAAGGACGCCGCCATCAGGGCGATAGAGTCCGGCAAGACCAAGTACACGCCCGCCGGCGGCATTCCCGAGCTGAAGAAGGCCATTGTGGAGAAGTTCCGCCGCGACAACGCCCTGGACTACAGGATATCCGAGGTGACGGTCAACTGCGGCGGGAAGCACTCCTTCTACAACCTGGCCCAGGTCCTCTGGGACGAGGGCGACGAGGTCATCGTGCCTGCGCCCTACTGGGTGTCATATCCGCCGATGATCAGCCTCGCCGGGGGCGTTCCCGTCATCATCGATACCGACGAGACCACGCAGTACCGGATCACCCCGGAGACGCTGAAAAAAGCGATCACTCCGAAGACCAGGGCCATCATTCTCAACTCGCCGTCGAACCCAAGCGGCGCGACGTATTCGCGCCGGGAGCTCGAGTCGCTCGGCAAGGTCCTGCTGGAACACGACATCACCATACTTTCGGACGACATCTACGAGTCGATCCTCTACGACGGCGCGGTCTTCTGCAACATGGCAAACCTCTCCGAGGAGCTGAAGAAGCGCACCATCGTCCTCAACGGCGTGTCGAAGGCCTATTCCATGACCGGCTGGCGCATCGGCTACATCGCCGGCGACGAGGAGGTGATCAAGAAAGTGGAGATACTGCAGAGCCAGTCCACCTCCAACCCCACCTCCATCGCCCAGTGGGCCGCCGTGGAGGCGCTCCTGGGAGACCAGTCCGTGATCACGGAGATGGTGAACTCCTTCAACCGCAGGAGAAAGCTCATCGTGGAAGGGCTGAACGCCGTCCCCGGGATGGAATGCCTGCTTCCGCCGGGCGCCTTCTACGCCTTCCCCAACGTCAAGGGGGTCTATTCCATGAAAGGATGGAAGGAAATAGAGAACAAGTATCCCGACCCGAACCGCTCGTCGGTGCTCACCTCGTATCTGCTGCAAGACGCGAAGGTGGCCGTAGTGCCCGGCGTGGAGTTCGGCAACGACGACAATATCCGGCTCTCCTTCGCCACCTCGGACAAGAACATCACCGAGGGCGTGAGGCGGATCGGCGAGGCGATCAGGGCGATCGCCTAGTAGTCCAGGTATTTCCAGGCCTTCAGGTAGTACGTGTAGATGACCGGCCGGTTGAAAGTGTTGATCCGCGCCGGCGCGGAGGCACTGTCGGCGGGAAAGTGCAGCGCCTGGGAGAAGGTGTCGCGGGAAAAGAACTTCCAGCCGTGCGCGGGCGGCATTTCCATCGCGCGAAAGTCCGCCGGCGGCGTCATGATGAACCCCCAGTCGCCGAACGAAGGCACGTAGGCGTGATAGGCCTGCGCCGCACCGAAGACCGTCTCCACCGTCCGCTGCACGCACCAGAACGCCTCCCGCGCCATGAGCGGGGACGTCGACTGCGTGACGAACACGCCGCCGTCCGCAAGCGCGCCTTTCACCATCCGGTAGAACTCCACCGAATAGAGCTTGGAGATCGACTCGTCATGAGGGTCGGGGAAATCGGCGATAATGACATCCTGCTTTTCGGTGCCGCGGGCGAGATACGCGAACGCGTCGCCGGTCACCACGCGCACGCGGGGGTCTCGGAGAGAGTCGTTGTTAATGCGCCTGAAGGAGGAGTTCTCCCTCGCCAGGCTCACCATCACCGGGTCGAGCTCCACCAGCGTCACCCGCTCCACCGACGGGTCTTTCAGCACGTCGCGCACGGCAAGTCCGTCGCCCCCGCCCATCACCAGCACCCTCTTCCTCTCGGCGCGGCACGACAGAAGCGCGGGATAGACCAGCATCTCGTGATAGCGGTACTCGTCGATGGTGGAGAACTGCAGCGATCCGTCGAGGTAGAGCCGGAAATCGCTCCCGTTGCGCGTGAGCACTATCTCCTGGAATGCCGAGCGCCGCGAGAAGACCACGTCGTCGAAATAGAGCCGCTTGTTGAGGAGCCCGCTCATCCGGTCGGACCCCGCCGCCAGGGCGGCGAGCACAAGGAGCGCGGCCACGGGATAGAGGTAATCCACACGCCGCCGGCCAGGATATCGCACCAGCGCGATGAGGGCTATGGCGACGGCAACGTTCATCATTCCCACGGCAAGGCTCGTAAGATACCGCCCCGCGTAGGGGAAGAGCACCAGCGGAAAAAGCAGCGAACCCGCCAGGCCGCCGACGTAATCCAGCGAGAGCACGCTCGCGAGCACGTCCCGGAGCGCACCATAGCTTCGCATGATCCGGGTGATAAGCGGTATCTCGAGCCCCACCAGCGTACCAACCGCGATGAGAAAAAACACGTGAAGGAGGTAGTACGATGTCTCGAACGAAAAGAGGTAGGACAGGAGCGCCACCGATACCCCCCCCACCACGCCCAGGGTCACCTCGACGGTGATGAAGGTCCTCAGCAGATCG
>JAGODF010000241.1 GCA_017998375.1 Spirochaetota bacterium | reverse complement strand
AGATGACGTTCCCCACCTCGGTCACGGTAAGGTCGTTGAACTCCGAGTTCGTCGGTGATCCAAGGTTGATTGGTTCGCTGAACTCCCCGTCGATGTAATGCACGTAGTATATGTCCCAGAGCCCCCTTCCGCCGGGTCGGCTGGATGAGAAAAAGAAGCCGGGCTTGTTGTTCGAGGGCATGAGCGCAAAATCCGAATAGCCTGAATTCACCGGCGCAGGCAGCGGTCTCACGTCACCGAATCCATCTCGCCCGAGGGTCGCCTGGTAAATGATAGATTTTTCCAGGCTGTTGGCCGGGTAGCGCGAGAAGTACAGCATCTTCCCTTCCTTGCTCATGCTCGGAGCGCGTTCGTTGTCGGCGGTGTTGACATCGCCCTCGATCCGCTCCGGTTCCGACCATCCCTCCCCCTCCTTGTGCGCGATATAGAGGTCGTTCGTGAGATAGTATACAGACCCCTCCTTTTTGGGCGGCCGCTGCGACCCTTCCCTGTTCGACGAGAACAGGATGAAGTTCCCGTCAGGCGAGATGAAGGGCGTCTGGTCGTCGGCATCGGAATTCAGGTCCTCCATGGCTTTCGGCGCCGTCCAGGCGCCGTTCTTGTGGTAGCTGATGAAGATATCGCTGTTCTCCCGGTTCTTCGGGCGCAGGCTGAATACCATGGTTTTTCCGTCGGAGGTGATGGTGGGGTAGAACTCGTCGCCCACTCCGTTGATGGTGGCTCCCATGTTCCTGATAGTCATCACGGTGTCGGCCCTGTTGACCAGGTCGGCACGGAGTATCAACGGCAGAAGAAAGATGAGGCCGATATACTTCATCCGGTATGGGACTGCTTTCGATCCGCGTATCTTTTGCATTGACAATACCCTGCCTGGAGTGGTTGTTACGGCAACGGGCGGCAATTGGCCCTGTGACGGCATCCGTATCGCTGCGCGGGGATGCCTTTTTTACAGCAGAATTACACCTTCGCGCCGCCGCAGTCAACGACTATTTGACCGCGTGCCCCCATGGTATGTGTATCGGAACGGACATCGGTTCGCGCCAAACAAAAAGGGCATCCCCGCCGGGATGCCCCATCTGCCGCGCACTGTCTTTTCCTAGTATCCGCGGTTCTTCAGGTCGGACACTATGTTCACGAAATGGTCCCCCGCGTCGTAGCCCGGGGTGGGCAGGGAAAGAAGCCCCACCGCCGCAAGGTGATCCACGCCTGCGCTGTACCACGCGCCCTCGATGGTGCCCTTGAAAACGCCCCACTTCGCCGAGGTTACCGATACCAGGCCATCGTTATCGCCCTCGAACGGAAGCATGACAAGCCACGTCGCCGCCAGCAGGCTGGAAGGAAGCTTGATCTTGTACGCCCAGCTCTGGTAGTAGACGCCCGAGATGTTCGGAGTGTTGGGATTGAAGACGTTGATCATGTTGGAGCGGACCAGGTCGTAACCGTTGGCAATGCTGTTGCCGTTCACGTCGCCCATGACGAAGCCCATCACCCAGTCGATCAGCCCGCCCACGAGCCATTCCATCGAATTGGGAACGATGCCCATGATCATGTCGGCGATGACGCTGCCGCGGTGCGGGCCGGCGATGCTGGTATGGCTGGCGACCCTGGAGCCCATGCCGAGGTTGGATATCGCGTAGCGCGAGTAGAGAGTGCCGTGCGAATGGCCTATAAGGTTGATCTTCGCCTTCCCGGTCACCGCGAGAATCTGGAGCACCTGCTGTTTCCATGCCGCTGCCTTGTTGGCCGTGGAATCCATAGCGTTGACGCTGGTGATGTACACATCCGCGCCGTTGTCTTCCAGGTCACCGGTGATGGCCGCCCAGTAATCGATGATGCCGAGGATCTGGGCCTGGGCACCCATTCCGTGCGACAACACTACAGGATACTTCGTGGCGCACTTTGTGCTGCCACCACCCGCCATGAGGGCCGGCGCCAAAGAAATCGCGAAAACCGCTACCAGCACTGCCACACCAAGCTTTTTCATTGCATCCCCCGCGTATATACCTTTATTTATCAACGCCCAACACTTAACTTCCATCATCTTGTAATATTATAGGCATCTTGCTACACAATGTCAAGAAATAATTCAACCAGCTGGACGGTTTTTTATAAAAATATGGGTTTTCTTGTTATAACATAGAATAAGATGGAATAACATTATACATTATTAGACTTTTTGCAAAACTAGCGTCTCGCACTCACATGGTGCATCTGCGAGGTGGGCTTTTTAAGGGGCTTCGCCCCTTAGACCCCAATTCAACCCATGAGATCTACATTTTAATATCGTGCATCTCCTGATTAAACAAGGAATACTTCGAGGAGAATCTGGTAGTGGCTGTTGAGCTGTTTCATCATCCCATCGCTGCCATTGACCATATCGGGATGATAGAGGCGCGCCAGCTCGTGGTATTTTTTCTGCAAAGACCTCCTGCTCGGGTGGACCATGTTGAAAAACCGCAACGCGGCCTCCACCTCCCCGCGCCTGATTGAATACACGACAATTCCGCGCGCGAGTTTTTCGATAAGAGGACTCATCCCGAAGGAAATATTGTCGGGATTGAGGTAAAACTCCGCCATGGGATCGAAGAGAAGTTGCCGGGCGCCTCGCTTTCCCTCCGGCAGATGCCATGAACAGAACCGGCCGTCCCCGGCGCTTCTTCCGCAATAGCTTCCGGGTTCAGGAAAATACCGGACACACCGGCCGCTTCCCGGCAGGGGCGCCAGGCGCAGGCGCATGGGGTCCATGTGGAGATAGTATCCCGTTTGGAGATATCGCAGCGTATGGAGCGCGTGGTAGAGCGAGAAATGAAGCGCGAAGAGACGCTTCCTGTCTCCCGGCAGGTGCTCCTCCCCCGTGAGGCGCCTGAGAAGCTCCACCTCGGTGACGGGAGCTTCCCGCGTGGCGAGGTAGTCGAATATCGTCGCCATGTCGAAATGCGTTAATCGCACCGCGGCGCCCGTATCGGAATCCGTCATGCAGTTACACCATTCTCCATAAGTTGCGCGTGTGCGGCGAAGTGCCGGTATCGGGCCGCTTCCCCATGCATTCCATGTCATGCGGCGACGGTTTTCAATAACAATTCTCCCCTTGCGATGGTTCCGGGCGTTCAATTCGCAAGTTTTTACTTGACCGGCTTCCAAATGCGCTTTAGGATGAGGTCAGGATACTGCAATGGCTGTTAAAGCTGTCGAATTCCCTGAAAAACTCACGTGGCTGAACACCAGCGGCCCCCTCGCCATAGAGGAACTGAAGGGCCAGGTGGTCCTCCTGCACTTCTGGAACCTTTTTTCCCCGGAATGCCACGGCTCCGTTCACGAAGTGGTCCGCCTTGAGGAGATGTTCGCCGGCAGGCCTTTCTCGGTAATAGGAATCCATTCCTCGCGATACGGAGGCGCTGTCCGCTCCGTCAGCGTCACCAGCGCCATCGAGCGTTTCGGCATCCGGCACCCGGTCATAATCGACAACAACTTCGACCTGTGGAACATCTACGGCATCAGCCTGTGGCCGTCGTATATCATCATCGACTCGTCTGGCACCGTCGTGGGCGCCGTCTCCGGGGAAGGGAAAATGCAGGCCCTGGAAAAAGCGATCGCCAGGGCGCTGGATGACGGCGCCGGCAACGGCACACTTGCCTCCGCGCCCCTCCCCCGCGCCGAAGCGCCGGCACGGGACTCCCTGCTCTCCTTTCCCGGCAAGCTGGAATTCGACCGCGACCGCGGTCACCTCTTCGTGAGCGATACCGGCCATAACCGGCTGATACATCTGGAGCTTCAGGACGTGAACGCGAAGGTCCTGAACATCTTCGGCAGCGGCGATCGCGGATTCTCCGACGGCAGCGCCGACAGGGCCTCTTTTTCGTCACCCCTGGGCCTCTCCTACGCGCGGGACACGCTCTATGTCGCGGATTCCGGCAACCACGCGGTGCGCGCGGTAACCATACCCGGCGGAACGGTGAGCACCATCGCAGGTACCGGAAAACAGGGATATCTGCACACTTTCAACGGCAACCCGCTGAAAATCTCGCTCAACATGCCGTCCGACATCGCCAACGACGGCGTCTATCTCTACATCTCCATGGCGGGACTCAACCAGGTGTGGCAGCTCGACATCGAGAACAGCTACATCGGCAACCTGGTGGGAAGCGGCATGGAGGGAATGGCAGACGGCCCCTTCAGCAACGCCACCCTCGCCAAGCCCTGCGGCCTGGCGCTCCGGGACCGGCGCCTGTTCATCGTCGACAGCGGCACCTCCTCGCTGCGGTGCGCCGACCTGTCCACCAGCATGGTAACCACGTCCATCGGGGTGGGGCTCTTCGATTTCGGGTACGTGGACGGGCACTTCACCGACGCGCGGATGCTTCACTGCCAGGGGCTGGACACCGCCGGCGAGAAGGTCTTCATCGCGGACACCTTCAACAGCGCGGTCCGCTACGCCGATCTCCTGGGCTCCATCATCCGCTCGGTGATAAGCGACCGGCAGGGAAGCACGTTCCGGGTGATCCCCGGCAGGCCCGGGGCGGACCCGCTCTTCGAACCCGGCGATGTCGTCTACTACAACGGCAGGCTCTATATCGCCGACACGGGAAACCACCGCATCCGCGTCTACGACATGGGCAGGCAGACGCTGGAAGACCTGGTCATCAGCTGATCCAGCGCTTGCGGAAATACCGCGCGGAGAGGAGTGCCGCGTTCGCGGCGATGGACGCGTTCATGGCCCACCAGACCCCCGGCGGCCCGAAGCCCATCGCCACGCCCAGGACATAGGCCAGCGGGATCCTGACCGTCCAGAACGTCCCCGTGATGACGTACATCATGCTCCTCGTGTCGCCGGCTCCCATGAGCCCGCCCCCCAGTATCACCCCCCAGGCCATGAACGGCTCGCTTATCATGCTGATGAGAAGATACCGCGCGCACTCCTCCACGACACGCGCGTCGCCCGAGAGCATGGAGGAGAATGAGCGCGCGTTCACGAGCGTGATGACCGTCAGCACCGAGATCACGCCCACGCCGATGAGCGCAGTGGCGACGCCCCCGCGGAAGGCGTCGCGCTTCCTCCCTGCCCCCAGCATGTTCCCCACCACCACCGCGTTCGCCATGTTGAGCGCGAAGGCCGGGAGGAAGATCGCCGCCTCGATGCGGAGCCCGTTGGTGAAGGCCGCCATGACGGACACGGTGTCCCCGGGGAGCGCGCCCAGGATGAGGAACATCACCGTGGAGCCCACATGCCAGGAGGCCTGCTGCACCGCCGCGGGCCACCCGATGTTCGCCACGCCGGAAAGAATCTCCCGCGAAAACGCGAACGACGCCGCCACCAGTTTTTTCACGTGCCGGGAGTTGATACCGGCTCCCGCCACCACGCTGATAACCGTGGAGAGTGCGATACCGTGGTATCCCATGGGCGTGTGGAACACCAGGAGGAAGTTGAGGCCCACGTTCGCCGCGCAGACCGCCGCCATGGTGACGAGTGAATGTCTCACTCCCCCGGTCGCCCGTAGGATGCCGTTGCTGTTGACCAGGAGATAGTGGAACGGAAGCCCCGCCGCGTAGATCCTCACCAGGGGCAGCGCGCGGTCCATGACCTCCCGCGGCACGTTCAGGAGCGGGAGGACCAGGGGCGATAAAAGCACGCCTCCGGCCCCCAGCACGACGCCCGCGGCAAGTACCGCCAGCGTGACCGTGGACACAGTACGGGAAAGCTCCTCCCTTTTGCCGCCCGCGTAGAGCCTTGCGCAGACGGACACGGTCCCCACGGTGAGGGCGTTGGCGATGACGATGAAGATGAAGTAGACCTGCGTGGAAAAACCGACGGCCGCCTGGATCCGCCGGTCCAGGAGCCCGGCGATGTAGACGTCGGTGAGGTTGATGAGGAACTCGAAGGCCATGATGAGGATCATGGGCCAGCCAAGCGACCAGCTTCTGCCCAGGTGGCCGCCCATGCCCCGGAGCCCGGAAAAGAACGTCGCGCCGTTATCGCTCATCGCCGTCACCGCCGCTTTCCAGGCGCCGCGGAGCATGATAGAGAATCCCCTTCCGCTTCTTCACCCGGATGCGCGTGTAGCGGATGGACGGGTACCGCGACAGCGCCTCCATCACGATCTCGAAGATGAGGACCAGCGACATGGCGATGATGACCACCGCGAACACCGCCAGGAGCACCAGGGAGGCGACGCCCAGCACCTGCCGGTCCCCGGGCAGGTCGTCCACCGGGAGCCGGCCGTACACCCAGGACACGACGTGATACCCGAAAAACGCCATGAGCGCGAAGACCGCCGCGTAGTTCATGAAGAGGATGCTCCTGCCGTACTTCATGGGAATCCCCCGGAGCGGGTAGACCACCATTTTCCCGAAAAGGGAGACTCCTTTCCTTTCAACGCGCTCCGCGAGGGAGCGTATCTTCCGGTAGGCCAGGAGGGCGATGACGATACCCACCACGGAAG
>JAGODF010000240.1 GCA_017998375.1 Spirochaetota bacterium | reverse complement strand
GTCATGCAGCGTGTATTTCTACCAGCTGGGCCTGCGCATAGGGCCCACCGTCATCTTCAATTACGCGAGCCACTTCGGCATGGACCAGAGGACCGGTATCGACCTGCCCGGCGAGATCACCGGTTTCATTCCCTCCAAGCGGTGGAAGCTGCGCGTTTTCGGGCAGTCCTGGTATGACGGCGATACGGTGAACCTCTCCATCGGCCAGGGCTTCATCTCCGTGACGCCCATCGAAATGGCGAACGTGATTGCGGGAATCGTCAACAACGGCATAATCTACAGGCCGACACTGGTGCGCGAAGTGCGCTCGCCCGACAACAGGACCGTGATCCAGGGATTCACCCCACAGCGGCAGCGCGAGATTCCCATCTCGCCGTCGACGCTGAGCATCATCCGAGAGGGAATGAGGCTCGCGGTAACCAGCGGCACCTGCAGCCAGCTCAGCCGGCTCCAGGTGCCCATCGCCGGAAAGACCGGGACGGCGCAGACCCGGTCGAACCGCTACGAGGAGTTCTCTCAGCACGGGTGGTTCGTCGGCTACGCGCCTTACGACGGCCCTCCCGACAAGGCGGTGATAGTGGTGACATTCGTGGAGTTCGGGCGCGGCGGCGCCGCCGGGGCCGTGCCGGTGGCCAACAGGATCTTCGCCAAGATGATACAACTGGGTTACTTCTGATGATGGGTAGAAACGAAATTTACAAGATAGACTTCGTGCTGGTGGCGGCTGTCATCCTCGTGGTGTTCCTGGGCATCCTCACCATCTACAGCGCCGGTTTCGACCCCATCGACAAGGTAAACAACGGCCTTTACAAGAAGCAGCTCGTATGGTTCATCGCCGGGTTCATCTTTATGATAATCGCCACCTTCATCAACTACAAGTTCCTGGGCGACTATTCGCTGTACGTGTACGGATTCTTTCTTTTCATGCTGATTGTCACCGCCATCTTCGGGACTCCCATCCGCAATACGCGCGCCTGGCTGAATTTCGGGATCTTCTCCATACAGCCTTCGGAGTTCATGAAGCTGGGGCTGGTCGTCATCCTGAGCAAGTACCTGGAGATGCGGGAGCGGGATATCAGGAACCTCCGCGAGCTCGTGATACCGGCGCTCCTGACCCTGGTGCCGGTTCTCATCATCCTCATGCAGCCCGACTTCGGCACCGCGGCGGTGTTCATCCCCATCCTCTTCACCATGCTCTTCGTCGGCGGCGCCGACGTGACCCACCTGGTGTCGATCATATCCATCGCGGCTATCGCCATCGTGGTGCCCATGGTCCTCACATACCGGGAGTGGATAGGCGCCCAGGGATCGAACTTCCTGCTGGAGTTCTTCAAGGACACCAACCTGCTCTACATGGTCGCCGGCGTCCTCCTGCTCGTGTCCATCGTGACCTTCGTGCTCCACTTCTTCTTCGTGAGCAAGGCATACCGCAAAATTTACATCCCGTCGGTCGTGATCTCCCTGGGGCTCTTTTTCTCGGTGGTCATCCAGAAGTACCTCAAGGTGTATCAGAAAAGGCGTATCCTCGTGTTCCTCAACCCCGACCTGGATCCCCACGGCTCGGGATACAACATCATACAGTCGAAAATCGCCGTGGGCGCCGGCAGGTTCGCAGGCAAGGGATTCCTGAAGGGGAGCCAGTCCCAGCTCGGGTTTCTGCCGGAAAAGTCTTCGGACTTCATTTTCTCCGTCTTCGCGGAAGAGTGGGGATTTATCGGCGCCGTAATCCTGCTGGGGCTCCTGGCCATCGTGGTCTACCGGGGGATACAGATCACCATCGAGTCCAAGGACAAGTTCGGCTCGCTCCTGGGCAGCGGCATCGTGACGATATTCTTTTTCCACATCCTCATCAACATCGGTATGGTGCTCGGCATCATGCCGGTGACGGGCCTCCCGCTTTCCTTCGTCTCGTACGGGGGCTCCAACCTCCTCATGTCCATGATAGCCGTGGGCATCCTCATCAACATCCGGATGCGGAAGTTCGTGTACTGACGGGCTTCGGCATTAATGGGCAAAGAGGTATTGACAAACCGGTAATTCGCTGATAGTATCACCTGATGAGCGAAGTCATCCACGATGCGGATAACCGGTTGCTGTCTCTTCGGGGCGCGCGATGCCCCGGGAGTTGCAATGCTATCCGGTGCAGATAGACACTAACGGCATGATACTCGTAATCCTCCTATTCCTCCTGCTTTCCAACTTCCTGCTTCATGTCCTGTCCCTCGTGCTCTTTTTCTCGAAAAAGGACAACAAGTACATCCGGTGGTTCTCCAATACCGCAATTATCAACATAGCCCTGGCGGGGGCTATAACCATTTACGTGATGTACAATCCGTCAATACTGCGGGGACTGAACCTGGGACTGGTGCTCTGGGTGTTGTCCGGCTTCGTCATGTTCCTGGCCCTGGGCATTAAAATCGCCCTGTTCAGGAGGATATACAAGAGGTCAAGGGATCCTGAAAATTTCCACTATAACTATTTCGGTAAAAAAGTTCTGCATGACAAGGTGATGAAGAAATCGGAGTTTTACATCTTCTTCGTTACCATCCCCTTTTTCCTTATTTTCGGGGCTTATTTCATAGTCAAGATCATCAACTATTTCCTGTACGGCCACCCGTTCTGATTTTTTTACCACCCGCCGCCGGCATTTCATTGACGTATCGATAGTTGTATGATCATGATAATGCATAACAAATGATCATTCTGAACAAATAAATGATAATTGTAATACTTCTTTTCCTGCTCCTGCTGTCGTTCTTCGTGCATATTTTTTTCCTGATCCTGTATGTCACGCGGGTGCAGAAAAAACACCTGCAGTGGTTCCTGAACACTGCGGTATCGAACATCGTCATCGCCGGGACCATATCGTTCCTGCTGGTATGGAAACCGGCCATCATCCGGGACATCAACCCGGCCTACACGCTGTGGCTGTTGTCGGGCCTGGTGTTGATAATTACCCTGGCGATAAAAATCAGCCTCTTTCGCCGGATGTACCGGAACATGCAGGATCCGAAGAACTTCCATTACAACTTCTTTGGCAAGAAAGTGCTTCACCCGGGAGCGGTTTCAAAAATCGATATGCTGGCGTTTTTCGGCACCATGCCCTTCTTCCTCATGGCCGGTGCCTACTTTGTCGCCCGCCTTATCAACCTTATCATGTATGGAAGGATCTGAAGCCTGTAATTTGTGGAATCCCGGTAAAAAATGGCTTGAAAGATTTATAAAAAAGGATTAGGGTGTTAAGAAACCGGCGAAAATGTTTCTTTTGCTGGAATTTCGACAATAAAGCCGCTACACTATCATTCAGATATCAAACAAAAGGAGTTGTGTATGCCTTTAATCACGGAACATACCAAGAAAAATGCCGACAAGTGCAAGGCCTGCGCCATGATGAGGGTGCGTTCGCTTGATAAAGACAGCGTTGTCAAGGAAATAGGATCCGCACTTGCAATGGATACGAATACATCGGTCATAATGGACGGGATGATCAAGGCAACCTGCAATACCTGTCCCAACGCGGCGGATTTCAAGAAAGTCTACGGCATGATGCCCTACGACTATTTCAATCCCCCCAAGAAGAAGTAATCGAGGATGTGATTCTGCCTGATGGCTGGTGACAGGGCGGTTGTCCTCCTGAGCGGGGGCCTCGATTCGGCCACGACGATTGCCGTGGCGGTCCATGAGCGATACGAAATACTGGCAATGACGTTCGCCTACGGGCAGAGGCACGGGGTAGAACTGTCCCGCGCGAAGGAGCTGGCGCGCGATTTCGGGGCCGTGGAGCACGCGGTCGTTGACATTCCACCGGGTCTCTTTGCCGGTTCGGCGCTCACCGGCGCGGTACCGGAGGCGGTTCCCAAAAATCGAAGGCCGGAAGACGGGGGCGATATCCCCGTGACGTACGTGCCGGCGAGGAACATTCTCTTCCTGTCGTACGCCCTGGCATTCGCGGAAAGCCGCGGCGCCGGTGCGGTGTACATCGGCGCGAACGCGGTGGATTACAGCGGCTATCCCGACTGCAGGGGGGAGTTCCTCGATGCATTCGAGCGCATGGCCGCCCTGGGAATGAAGTGCGGCGTCGAGGGGAGGCCCGTGAAGATACTGGCACCCCTTTTGAATCTGCGGAAATCGGAAATAATCAGGCTGGGTATCGGACTCGGCGTCGATTATTCCAAGACCCACAGCTGTTACGATCCAGATTCCGCCGGGCTCGCGTGCGGCGATTGCGACAGCTGCCGTATAAGGATAAAGGGGTTTGCCGAAGCGGGCGTTCCCGATCCGACGCGGTACAGGACCGTTCCATGAACGGAGCGCCTCTCTGGAGAAAAGCCCTGGCTCTCGTGGAGGACTATCTCTTTCCCTCCCGCTGCGCCTGTTGCGGTAAAACTGTGAGCTCCGTGGAAAACGGCGCCTGCGCCGGGTGCCTGGACGCGATAGAATCCGTGAAGGAAGCGTGCCCGCGCTGTTCCGGACAGCTGAAGGACGGGCGCTGCGAAATCTGCTCCGACAGGATGTGGTACCTGGACCGGAACATTGCCGCAGCCGAGTATTCCGGCGCGATGAAGAAGATGCTCCGGAGTTACAAGTTCGAGAAGCGTAAAAGAATACACAGCCACCTCGGCGCCATCGCCTTCAACGCGGTGAAGGACCAGGGCCTGGACGTGGACCTGGTGACTGCCGTGCCCATGACCGGAACCAAGGTGTGGAAGCGCGGCTACAACCAGTCGGAGCTCGTGGCGCGCGTTCTATCGCGCCGCCTGGGATGCGACTACAAAGTACTGTTGATGGAAAAGGGTTCCTCGCGGACCCAGAAGGATTTGCAGTACCGGGACCGGTTCATCAATATTCTGGGCCGGTACGTGCCGAAGGGAAGCGTAGCCCGGGGCAGGAAGGTGCTCATCGTCGATGACGTGTTCACCACCGGGGCTACGATCAACGAGTGCGCAAGGGTGCTCAGGGAAGCCGGGGCGGAAAAAGTGTACGGCGTGACTATAGCCAGGAGGTCCCTGGCGGATTGACGGTTCATCATCCTCGATGGAAGAGGCAAGGCAATGAAGGTACTATCGAACGACAATATCGATATCGTGGTCCTCGACGGCAGGATCGACCAGGACGCGTCCGCTGAAATGGAGTCCCTGTTACAGGGCTGCATGAACAAGGGACGCTACAATATCTGCATCGACATGATAAATGTGAAGCACATTTGCAGCTCCGCCCTGGGCGTTCTGGTGGCAGTCAAGAGGAAGATGAAAGACCGCGAGGGAGATATCAAGCTTGTAATCGCGGACGACAACCTGCTCAAGCTTTTTCAGACAACAATGCTTGACAGGGTTTTCGAGATTTACGAGTCTCAACGGGAATGCCTCGGCGCCTTCGACTAGACCGGGGCTCCCCCGGGAACGGAAAAATCATGCAGACCAACGTCAAGAACAAGCTCGCGGAAATACTCGCCCCCATCGATCCGTACATGCAGAAGGTGGACGTGGAGATACAGGAAAAGATGAAGACGGGGATTTCCCTCATAGACGGGGGAGCGTCCCATCTTTTCAAAAGGGGCGGGAAGAAGATTCGCGCCGCGCTCATCATCCTGTGCAGCGGGCTGAAGGGAGCCATTCCCGACGACGTGATCGAGGTCGCGGCCTCCGCGGAGATGGTCCACGCGGCGACGCTCATCCACGACGACATCATCGACGAGTCCTCGATGCGCAGGGGAGACCTCACGGTCTCGAAGAAGTACGGCAACCGGGTGGCGGTCCTGGTGGGCGATTATCTCTACACGAGAGCCCTGGAGGTCGCAGTGGGATCGGACCGCCTGGACCTCTTTCCCATCATGGCGGCCGCCACCAGGGACATGGTGAAGGGCGAGCTCTACCAGATAGAATTCTCCAGCGTGGATAAAATCACGAAGGAGCACTACTTCCGTATCATTGAGATGAAGACCGCGCGGTTCATGGCGGCCTGCGGTAAGCTCGGCGGCACGAAGGCGAAGATGAGCGAGGAGGATTCGGACAGGCTCTACCAGTTCGGCCTCAACCTGGGATTCGCCTTCCAGGTGGTGGACGACACGCTGGACGTGGTCGATATCGCCGGGGCGAGCGGCAAGGACTCCGGTAACGATTTCATCAACGGGAAAATAACGCTGCCCTTCCTGCATCTCCTGGAGGTGTCCGGGGAAAAGGAGAAAAGGGAGCTGGTGGAGTTCGCCAGGGTCCCGGATGCCCGCGGCTGGGAAATCGTGCGGGGACGGATAATCGAATCGGGGGCCGTGGACCACTGCATACACCTGTCCGGCGATTACGTGAGGAAGGCGCTTAAATATCTTGATTTTTTCCAGCCGTCCCCGTATAAAGATATCATACTCAATCTGGCGAATTTCCTTCTTGAAAGGAACTACTGACGGGGAGGTGCCGTGTGATCAGCAGGGAAAAAGAGGAAATGCTCAAGCATTACAACCAGGGCCTCATACTGTACAAGCAGAGGAAATGGGA
>JAGODF010000239.1 GCA_017998375.1 Spirochaetota bacterium | reverse complement strand
TTTTGCGTTTTTTTTTGCGTTATGTCACATTTTTTGTAATATAACGTAAAGTGAAAAATATACACATTGCATCTGCCAAAAGGGGTCAGAGCCTATTAAGATTTGCCAGAATACCGGGGTCAGAGCATACCAAATGACCCCAATATGCACAGAGAACCGATAACTATCGGCCATTCTGGTCAGGTAGAGGGGTCAGAGCATGCGAAACTGGGGAGTCAGAGCCCTCATCAGGCCAAATATCATCCTCCTCCGCGTTCCCCGCGGCTCCGCGTGAGAAAATAATGGGGTCAGAGCCTACATTTTGCCGGATACATCACCTCCGCGATCTCCGCGGCTCCGCGTGAGATAAACCGGGGGTCAGAGCCCTCCCACCATGCTCCGCACCGGCTCGTAGCTTCGCCGGTGGATGGGACACGGCCCGAACTCCGCGATGCACGCGCGGTGGTCCTCGGTGCCATAGCCCTTGTGCCGGGCGAAACCGTAGCCGGGATAACGCGCGTCGAAGCGTTCCATGACCAGGTCCCGGCGGACCTTCGCGGCTATGGACGCGGCCGCCACCGACAGGCAGGTCGCGTCGCCTTTCACCAGGGACACGAGCTCACAGCCGATTTCAAAGCGGAACTTTCCGTCGAGGAGCACGGTATCCGGCGCGGAGGCCATGCGCGCGACGAGGCGGCGCAGCGCATATTCCGTGGCGCCGTTGACGTTGAGCCGGTCCACCACGCGGTGCGACACGAGTTCCGCGTCCATCCTGAGGGAGTAATGCCTGATTATCTCCAGCACCTCGAGGCGCCGGACATGTGTAAGCTGCTTGGAATCACGGACTGAAGAGAGTAGTTCTGATGGAGGATGTGTGATGATATCTTCGCTGAAGACGACCAGGCCGACGGAAAGGGGACCCGCGAGCGCGCCCCTCCCGGCCTCGTCGGCGCCGGCGATGATCCGCCGGCCCCGCGCCAGGAGCGCGCGCTCGGTGTCGAAGGTGGGACCTATTCCTTCACCTCTGCTGCGGGCTCTTCGGGCTTGGCTTCGTGGGTGGCGGGTATTACCATCTTGCCCTTGTTCTCCTTCAGCTTCGCGGACTTGCCGCGGCGCTCACGGAGGAAGTAGAGCTTGGAGCGGCGGTTCTTGCCCTTGCGAACCGACTCCACCTTGGCGATGCGCGTTGAATAGAAGGGGAAGATCCTCTCCACTCCCACGTCGTACGATATGCGGCGCACCGTGAAGCTCTTGCCGGAGCCCGAGTTGTTGATCGCGATGACGATCCCCTCGTACACCTGGATACGCTCGCGGTTGCCCTCGATGATCCTGTAGTGCACGCGCACCGTGTCGCCGATCTCGAAATTCATCTCCCGCTCGACGGGTCTCAGTTCCTTTTCAATCGCCGTCCTGAAATTCATTGTTCCTCTCCTTTCACCCTGGATAAAAGATATTTCCTGTAAAGGTCGGGCCGAACCGACCGTGTTTTCTCAATTCTCTTTTCGTGCCTCCACCGCGCTATCTCGCCGTGGTTGCCTCCCGTCAGCACTTCCGGCACCCGCATGCCCTCGATCTCCTCGGGGCGCGTGTAGTGCGGATATTCCAGCAGCCCGCCCTCGAAGCTCTCCTCGATGAGCGACTCCGTGCTGGACATGAAGCCCGGCTCGTACCGCGCGACCGCGTCGATTATGCAGAGGGCCGCGTACTCGCCGCCCGACAGCACGAAATCGCCTATGGAGATCTCGTAGTCGACGCAGGCGTCTATCACCCTCTGGTCGACGCCCTCGTAGCGGCCGCATATCACGCAGAGGCTTCCCTCCCCGTGCAGCCGCTTCACCATCGCCTGGTCGAGAAGCTTCCCCGACGCGGTGGCGAGTATCACCTTCGAACCGCTGGCGTTCGCCCGTATCGCCCCGATGAGCGGCTCCGGGCGGAGCACCATGCCGCTGCCCCCGCCGTAGGTGTAATCATCGCACTGGTGATGATCGTTCCCCGCGTATTCCTTCAGGTCGATCAGCTCCACTCCCACTTTTCCGGATGATACCGCCTTGCCGAGCAGACCGGCGCCAAGGGGACCTGCGAAGAACTCGGGGAAGAGGGTGATGATTTTAAATGATACCACGACCGCCTTTCATGCATCGCCGCCCGCGCGGCCCGGATTCACTGTGAGTCCAAAAGGCCTTCCACGGGGAAGATGTCAATCCTGTTTTGCGCCAGGGCCTTCGTATCCACCATGGACTCCACGAACGGCACCATGTATTCCTTTCCGGCGGGGTCCCGTATCACCAGGATGTTCCCGCTGCCGGCCTCGACGATATCGGCCACCTTGCCGAACTCCCTGCCGTCGAGGTACACCGCGCATTCGAGGAGCTCGTAGTAATAGAAGGAATCCTCGCCCAGGGACGCCCTGGTTTCCTCGGCGGTGTTCCTGTCGATGAAGATCTCGCTGCCCCTCATGGCATCCGCGCCGGCGCGGTCGGACAGGCCTTCCATCTTCACCAGGGCGATACGCCCCTTGTGCCCCGCGCACTCAACGATGGTGCGCTTCACGAAACCGCCCTTCGTCCCGACATACACGGTGCTGCCCGGATCGAACCGGCTGTCGATATCGGTGACGATTAAAACTTTAAGGCGCCCATGGAGTCCATGAGCGCCCAGAATTTTTCCAATCCTGAAATAGTCCGTCGCGCTCAATCAAGTATTTCCAGCACCACCCTTTTCCCGGATTTGGTGGCAGAAGCGTTTATTATCGTACGAATCGCCCGGGCGATGCGCCCGTGCTTCCCTATGACCTTCCCGATGTCTTCCTTCGTGACCTTGAGTTCAAGAATTGTGGATTTTTCGCCTTCGATCTCTCTGATTTCAACGTTTTCCGGATTGTCGACCAGGGACTTGACCATGTACTCCACAAGGTCCTTGTGATTCATCACGAACCTCCACCGGTATTATTTCGCGCCCTTGTACTTGCTCCAGATACCGTTTTTTCTCAAAAGCCTTTCCAGCGTGTGCGTGGGCTGGGCGCCCTTTTTGAGCCAGTCGATGACTTTATCCTCGTCAACTTTGAACTGGTTACCGTCCGCAATTGGCTGGTACTGGCCGAGGTTTTCGATAACCGCGCCGTCCCTGCGCGTCCTGCTGTCTATGGCCACGACCTTGTAGTAGGGCATCTTCTTCTTTCCCGCCCTCTGAAGACGAATCTTTACTGACACGTACGTATACCTCCTGAGAGAATTAGAGGAAATGATTTTCCGGGGTGCCATATTTGTCAATATAAAATATCAATAATTCACGAGAAACAGGCCGTGAAACGCCGGGAAGACCGTATTTACAGCGTTTATTTCGCTCCATTCAGCGAATACACACCGTTTCACCGGCACGTACGCACTATATGGTTGATAATTGATCACAATCCGCCAGAAACGGTTTTTGCCTTGATTAATTCGCATCGCGCATGTGACATTACTTCAAACATTCAACAGGGTATTCTATGAAAAAACTGCTAGCCGCGTCGATAGTTATCGCCATCTTCGCCCAGGCAGTGCCGCTGACGGGCCAGGACAGGCCGAACCGAGCTTCCACGTACAAGTCCATCATGGACCGGGGCTCCGTCAGGATCGGCGTGTCGAAGCACTACCCGCCCCTGAACTTCGGCAACGGAACCAGGGGCGTGGAGGCCGAGATGGCCCGGGAGTTCGGCGCCTTCCTCGGATTGAAGGTGGAGATTGTACCGCTGAAGCTTTTTGAGTACGTTCCCGCACTGGAAAAGGGCGAGGTCGATATCGTCATCGCCGGCCTCTCGCGAAGCCTGCCGCGGGCGAGGAAGATATGGTTCTCGGAACCGTATCTCACCATCACCCCGGCGGCCCTGGTCAGCCGTCGCGTTCTCCCGCAGACCGGGTTCGGCGACCAGTTCGAGCAGGCGCCGTTCCGCACCATCTGGGACCTGAAGCGCCTGAACGGATTCAAGTGCGCCGTGAAGAGGGAAAGCTCCCACGTGGATCTCCTGGAGGCGCACTTCCCCGGCGTGGAGCAAATCCTGGTCTCCGGCAACAAGGAAGGCTTCGAAAGCATCGCCAGCGGCGCCGCGCAGGGCTTCATCCACGACTCGCTCTATCTCCAGTACATGCACCGGAAGGACGCCGCCCTCGGCGGCTCCTTCGCGCTCCTCACCGGGGGCGACAGGGTGGAGGAAATCTGCGCGGGGCTGCCCTTCGGCGACGCGGTGTTGAAAAACCAGGTGGACATTTTCATCGCGGAGCTGAAGCGGCAGGGGCGTATCGCCCGCTGGATCGAGAGGTTCAACAATGAGTGAGCGCGGGATGATGAAACTATTTCGACTTATACCGGCGGCGTGTATCACCCTCCTTCTCTTCGCCGCAGCTGGCGGCCGCGCCCACGCGCTGGACCCGACGCTGGAGAACCTGGATATATCCGGAACCCTGCGCCTGCGGGCCTGGCAGACCGGAAGCGAGGTAAAGGTGCCCGGCCGATTCCCCGCCGACAGCGGCTACTCCTCAGTGAACTACGAGGACCTCTTCTTCCGCAACCGCTTCAGCCTCACGGTGCTCCCCAACCTGCAGGTGCGGGCCGTCTTCGACATCGTCTCCGTCATCGGTAAAAACGATTTCGCGATGGGCAACGGCGGCACCAACCTCGTGACGCGCGACGTGTATGCCGTCTTCACCCCCACGGAGAACGGCGAGCTTTCGATAGGGCTCCAGCCGTTCAGCCTCGCGGGGGGATATATACTGGCGCGGGACGCGACCGGCGTGCAGTACGGTCACCACCTGTTCGGCAGGAGCCTCAAGGTCTACGCCGCCTTCGTGAAGGCCTTCGACGACGCGGACTCGGTATACGGCGACAACTCGGCACCGCCGAAATACGCCGACGACAACATCTACTTCGCGGGGGCGATGCTGAGCCTCGCCTCGACGCTGTTCTGCGACTTCTACTACGTGTACGAGCACGACCGCTACACCGATACCGACGGCGGCGGCACCGATAACAGGAAGGCGTCACTCCACTGGGCGGGGCTCCATTGCAAGGTCCTGTGGCGCAACTGGGTGTTCCGCGCCGGCGGCATCGCCAACTGGGGGCACCTGCTGATCGATCCGGGCACCGGCTCCGACAGGACCGGCATCCTCGCCGGGCTCTTCGAGTTCGAGGCGGGCTACCGATTCAGCAACGCGCAGGTGAGCCTCGTCGCGGAGGGCGCAACCGGCGACCCGGACGATCCCGACGCCGCCTCGTCGTTCCAGGACATCAAGTCGTCCCACGAGTTCTCCTACATAGTGGTGGATAACTACGGCGGGCTTTCCATCCGCGGCGCCGGTGAATCCAGCTGGTACGGACTCCGCGGCGCCGGCGTGAAGGCGCAGTACACGCTCCTGGGCGCGGTGAACCTGGAGCTGCGCCTCCTCCATTTTAGAACGGCGGAGGCGCTCTCCATGGGCGGCGGCGCGTCGACCTGGTTCGGCGACGAACTCGATTTCCGCGCCGAGTACGTCTACCGCGAGGCGCTCTCGCTTTTCCTGACGGCGGCGGTATTTCGCCCGCGCACCGCCTACTTCGCCCTGGAGGACGTGCGCGACGACAACGGGAATTTTATCAACGAAGTGATGCTCGGGGCGCAGGTGACGTACTGACCCCCTCCCCGGCCCTCCCCCTTGGCAGGGGGAGGGAGCGGATACACAAAACCGAAGGAGATATACCATGGAAAAATGCATCGCGTGCGGGACGGAGACGGATTCGATCTACACGCTGTACGAACTGCACATAGGCGGCCTGGAGAACAAAGAAGCGCGCTCCGAATACTACACCGACGGCACGCGCAAGATGCGGCGCGTCCACTACAAGGTGATCACCAGCTTCGACGGCGTGACGGAACACAATTTCGGCTACTGCGACAGGTGCCTCACGAAGAGCAGGCGCTTCGGGCTGAAGCTTCTCTTTCTCGGGGCGCCCGCGCTCCTGATCCCGGCGGCCCTCCTCCTGCTATACAGCCGGAGTGCCGGCGGGATATGGACGCTCCCGGGAATCGCGGGCATCGTGCTCGGTTTCATCGGGATGATAATCGCCTTCATGTCGGTGCATTACATTTTCGCGGGGAAGCGCTCCCTTCCGTACGACAAGAAGAAGCTGGATTTCGACGAGCGCTACATGGAGGAGCGGAACTGCCGCGTCCTCACGCCGACGGAGTACGAGTTCTTCCGGAAGAACGACATGAAGGACATCAGGAACAGGGTGGCGGAACAGCCCGCCTGACGCCTCCTCATTCCACGATGATCTTCGAGGCTTCGACGATGAACCGCTTGTAGGAGTTGGCCAGCATCTTGCCGACCATGTTGATGAGCTCCTTGTCCGTGGAGCGCTTGAGCAGATACTTGTTGATCTCGTTGAGATCGCTCTTCAGCGTCTTTCCCAGCCCGTCCAGGGCCTGCGCGTAGGCCACCGACGAGGGGGAGCGGTGGCTCTTCCTCTGCTTCAGCAGTTCCTCGTCGAGCTGCTGCTGCATCTTCCTGCGCTCCTCTTCCTCCTTCATAAACTTGTTCAGCACCACTCCCGCCGTCGACAGGAAGTTCACTGGATTGAGA
>JAGODF010000238.1 GCA_017998375.1 Spirochaetota bacterium | reverse complement strand
ATGCCGGGAATATCGGCGATCTTGTACGACGGTCCGTCGCCCCGGGCGACGACGCCCAGGTTCGGCGTGAGGGTGGTGAACGGATAGTCGGCGATCTTCGGTTTCGCGTTGGTGAGGACGGAAAGCAGCGTCGACTTCCCCGCGTTGGGGAGCCCCACCAGCCCGATGTCCGCGATGAGCTTCAGGTTGAGGACCACGCGCTTCTCCTCGCCGGGCATGCCGGGCTGCGCGAAGCGCGGCGTCTGGAAAGTGGACGACTTGAAGAAGGCGTTGCCCTTGCCGCCGATGCCGCCCTGGCAGACCTTCACCCTGTCCCCGGAATTCACCAGGTCGCCGATCACTTCGCCGTCCTCATCGAGGAGAACGGTGCCGGGCGGCACCTTCAGCACCAGGTCGCCGCCGTCGGCGCCGTGCTGGTTCCCGCCCCTGCCGCTCTCCCCGTTCTCCGCCGAGTAGACCCGTTCCCTGAAGTAGTGGGAGAGGTTGTAGAAGTTGTAGTCAGCCTCGATGAAGAGGTCGCCGCCCCTCCCGCCGTCGCCGCCGTCGGGCCCTCCCTTGGGAACGTATTTCTCCCGGAAGAACGACACGGCTCCGGGGCCCCCGTTGCCGGCCTTGACGCGGATGATGATGGTATCTGTGAATTTCGGCACTGGGCCCCCTGAAACAGAAAATCGCGCACGGTTGTTCCCGATACGCGATTCCCGTTAGTTCATCGATGGCGCGGGTTCGCCCTGAAGGGCCGGGCCGCCGCCCGTTTGCATTATACCGCGGGGTAGATGGATACCTGCTTGCGGTCCTTTCCGAGCCTTTCGTACTTGACGATGCCGTCGATCTTCGCGAAGAGCGTGTCGTCCCGCCCGCGGCCCACGTTCTCGCCGGGATGGATCTTCGTGCCGCGCTGGCGAACCAGGATGGTGCCGCCCTTCACGACCTGGTCGCCGAACCGCTTGACGCCGAGCCGCTGCGAATTGGAATCTCGTCCGTTTCTTGTGGAGCCGCCGCCTTTCTTGTGTGCCATATCACACCTCTTTATAGATGATTTCTATCGTTGAGCCGCGGAGCTTTCGCATCTCCTCCAGCCCGGTCACCATCACGCCGAGGATCGCCTTTGCCTCCCGGAGCCTGTCGTGGGCGCCGCCCACCGCCATGCTGGAGCGAAGGAACCCTTCGCGCTGCTCGATCTCCTGCTTCATGCCCGCTATCTTCGCGAGGGCCATCGTGCAGGACTGCACTATGGCCGATACCCCGGCGCAGTAGATATCATCCCCCCTTACGCCGGTCCCCGAATGCCCTTCCACCGTGAACGATACCCGGTCTCCCGTAAAATCCACGGCACCTTCACTACCCGCCGCGATATTTTCAAAGGTGACGCGTATCACCTGCTACATCACGGTGACGTCGCCTATTTTCAGCGTGGTGAACTCGGGGGTGCTTCCAAAGGTCCTGGTGTAGTTCTTGCGCTTCTTGAACTTTATCCCCCGGACCTTTTTCCCGCGGTCGACGCCCATGACCTTCGCGGAAATCTTCACGTTGCTCAGGTACGGCGTGCCCACCAGGGACTTCTCACCGTCGACGACCATGAGCACCTTCTCCAGGGTGATGTCATCTCCCTGGGGCTTGTCGATCTTGTTCACATTCACCGTCATGTCTTTCGCAACTTTGTACTGCTTCCCGGCAACTTCAACTATCGCGTACATGGCATCCAGTTCCCTTATTTTCTAAGCTAATCCCGTTCCGGATTTTTGGGCCCACAAGGACTTGAACCTTGGACCTACTGATTATGAGTCAGCCGCTCTAACCGCCTGAGCTATGGGCCCTGACGATGAAAAGACATTTGTTACATGCACTGAAACCGTGTCAAGTAAAAAGGAAAGAAAATCGCGCAAATTGGACGACCGGCGCGCCTATTCGTATACCAGCTCCGCGATGTAGGGGCTCGTTGAATGCGCGGAACCATAGTAATAATTCCGCTGGTTGATCTCCACGGCGTCGTTGTAGGCCTCCACTATACCCACCACGTGGATGATGGCGCCCACCACGAAAAAGAGCCCCGAGACGACAAGCTTCGTCTTCCTCTCGGTGCCCTCGTAATCACCCTGGAATGCCTGGTAGAGGTAGTAGCCGGACACGCCGTACGCCGCCCCGGTGAGAAGGCAGAAGCCGGCCCCCTTGAGGTCTTCACGCAGGTAAATCTGTCCGCCCCCGGGCAGCATCAGGGACAGAAGGCATGCAAGGCGCGGATCCCTCTGCTCATGACGGACCTTCGAGTCCCTCCGCTCGGGCACCCTCTGGCTGAACTCGTCGCTATAGGACGGCGCCTGGCCGGCCTTCTTCCCCGCCTGCTCCTCCACGGTGATGGACTGGACGGCGGGAACGACGTGGAAGCTGAGCGTGAAAACGATGGCGAGGAACAACATGAAAACGCGTGCCGGCATGCCCGTATTTTTTCCTACCCTTCCCTTGTTCATGGCGCTCTCTCCCTCCGGTACGCTGCGTTTGTCTGTCCCGGTAAAACTACACCGGAGCCGCAATAAAATCAAGAAATTTTCTTATTCGAGCGGCGTTACCATGTTGCGGCCGCCGTTCTTCGACATGTACAGGGCCCTGTCGGCGCGCTCGATGATGCTCCTGTTGTCCGTGTCCTCGCCGGGGCGGAACTCCGTGACTCCAAGCGAGATGGTGACCCCCAGGTCGCGGTCGCCGCAGGAGATTCTGGACTTCTCCACTTCCTTCCGGATGCGCTCCGCCACCGTCACCGCCTCCCGGAGCCCCGTGGTATTCAGGATCACGGCGAACTCCTCGCCGCCGTAACGGGCCGCCACGTCGAGCTGCCGGACGTTCTCCATGATAACGCGCGCCACGCGGATGAGGACCAGGTCGCCGCAGGTGTGCCCGTAGGTGTCGTTGAAGTTCTTGAAGTTGTCGATGTCAATCATGAGGAGGGAGAGCGGCTGCCGACCCCGGGTGGCGCGGTCCCGCATCTCCACGAGGGCCGCCTGGAAGAAGTGGTGAATCTTCAGCCTGGTCATCATGTCCGTGGTGGCCATTTCATAGAGGTAGGCGTTCTGTATCGCGATTCCCGCCAGGGAGGCGATGTTGAGGAGATATTCCTTCTCGTCCTCCCGGAAATCCTCGCCGTTGATGCGCTCGCCCAGGACGATGATGCCGTTGAGCTTTCCCTTACCCTTCAGGGGCACCACGAGCATGGGCCCCACGGTGTTCACGGTGGCCATGGAGGGATCGCCGGTAAGCTCGCGGTTAAGTTCCTCCAGCGTGTAGCAGCGGTTCCCCCTTTCCAGGAGGGCGATAACGCCGGAGTCGGGCGATATTTCGTATTCACGGCTATGGTCCAGCTCGAAGCCCTTGTAGTTCCTGTGGAGCGTGTAGACCTCGTGGTCGATGCCCTTCTTCAGGAATATACCGGCCTTGATCAGCTGCATGTGGCCCATGCAGGTGAGGAGGATGGAGTCGATAAGCACGTTGTACTCCAGGGTGGAGTTCAGTCCCTTGCTTATCTCGATGAGCTGCTTGAGATCGTAGATCTTCCTCTCGTAGAGCTCTATTTCCACAGGTACTTTAAACTCGAGGCTCATATCCGCTCTTGATTTTCCCGCGCAGGGCGCGGCGGGCCCGTTCACGGGGTTTAGACGTCTTACTATTATAGTACCACATCACAGGGGAAAAAGATAGTAAAAAATGCAATTACAGACCTCACGAAATCCGTGAGAACGCTTCCGCCAGGTCCACGCGGCCGTCGTAGACGGCCTTTCCCACTATCGCCCCCACGAGGCCCCGGGGCGTGTACGCGTCGAGCTTCACCAGGTCGTCGATGGACGATACTCCTCCCGAGGCGACCAGCCGAATCCCCGCCACCTCGTCGAGTATGCGCTCAATCGAGCGGTAGTTGGGCCCCGTCAGCATCCCGTCGGTGGAAATGTCGGTGTAGATCACCTCGCGGACGCCCCGGTCCCACAGCTCCCTGATGTAATCGACGGCCACCACGTCCGACACGTTCTTCCAGCCGTGGGTGGCCACCAGCGAATTCTTCGCGTCGATACCGGCGATGATGTTGTCCGGGTATTTTTCCAGAAGGCCGGAAAACTCCTTCCCGAGGACCGCCGTGCCGATGATGATGCGGCGGATGCCTGCGTCGAGGTACTCCCGCGCGATATCGCCGCTCCGGATGCCGCCCCCTATCTCGATGGGGATCGCGAGGGCCCGCGCCATCTTCTTCACTATCCCGTGGTTCACGGGCCTGCCGCCGAAGGCGCCGTCCAGGTCCACCACGTGGATGAGCTTCGCCCCCAGTTCCTGGAAGCGCAGCGCCTGCGCCACGGGATCGTCGCCGTAGACCGTCTCGCGGTCGGGATCGCCCTGCAGGAGGCGCACGCAGCGCCCGCCCTTGATGTCTACCGCCGGTATTACGAGCATGCCAGCCTCGCGAAATTCTCAACGATTTTCAGGCCCGCCCGGTGGCTCTTCTCCGGGTGGAACTGCGTGGCGATCACGTTTCCCCTGCCCACGATGCAGGGAAAGCTGACGCCGTACTCCGCGCTTCCCAGGACCCACTCCCCGTCATCGGCCTCTGGATAAAAAGTGTGGATGAAATAGAAATGCGTTCCCGAGCTGATGCCTTGCAGAAATTTCGAATCCCTCGCAAACTCCACGCCGTTCCAACCCATGTGCGGCACCTTGAGGCCCGGCGTCCTGAAGCGCACCACCCTCCCGGGTATGATGCCCAGCCCCTCGTGGAAACCGAACTCCTCGCTGGAGGAAAAAAGAAGCTGGTAGCCCAGGCAGATTCCCATGAAGAACCCGCCGCCCGCGACGTACTCTTTCAGCGGGCCTGTCCAGCCCATCTCGCGCAGGTGCTTCATCGCCATGCCGAAGGCGCCGTCGCCGGGAAGCACCAGTGCGCGCGATCCCTTGATGGAAGCGGGGTCCTGGCTGACGCGCACCTGCGGCGCGTACTTCTCCAGCGCCTTCACCACGGAGCGGAGGTTCCCCATCCCGTAATCGATGACGGTAATCACGCGATGGTCCCCTTCGTGGAGGGCACCTCACCGCCGAGCGACTCGTCGACGGCGCAGGCGCGGCGCAGGGCCACGCCCAGGGCCTTGAAGACAGCCTCGTGGACATGGTGGCCGTTCTCGCCGTGATAGACCACGACGTGGAGGTTGATACCGGCGTTGGACGAGAGCGCGCGAAGGAACTCGACGGTGAGCTCCTCGTTGTATGCGCCGATATAGCCCCGGAGCTCCCTGCCGCCGTAGCGGAAGAAGGCGCGGCCCGATATATCAACCACCGCCATGGCGAGCGCGTCGTCCATGGGAATGGAGGCCTCGCCGAAGCGGGAGATGCCCGCCTTGTCGCCCAGCGCCTTCTCGAACGCCTTGCCCAGGCAGATGCCCACGTCCTCCACGGTGTGGTGGTCATCCACCTCGATGTCGCCGGAACAGTGCGCGTCCAGGTGGAAGCGCCCGTGCTTCGCCATGGAGTTCAGCATGTGGTCGAAGAACGGCACGCCGGTGAGGATGCTCGACGCCTCACGGCTTTCCAGCGCCAGGGTGAGGCGGATGTCGGTCTCCTTCGTGCGCCGCGTGATGGTTGCTTTTCGTTCCATGAATGTTCCGTTTTTAGAAAGCGCGAAAACGCTTTCGCGTTTGCGCACTCCGCATGATCATGATCCTAAAACTCGAATCCCATGCTGAAGATTATGTCCCTGTTGCCGACCTCGTTGTAATAATGCGGCCACGCGAAGTCAAGCTTTAAAATGATCAGGGGATACAGCGTGAGCCTGAAACCGAAGCCCAGGTCGGCCTTGAAGTCGTCCAGCCGTCCGGTTTCCGGGTCGCGGAAGCGGTACTCGTTGTCCCAGGCGGAGCCGCAGTCCGCGAAGAGGACGCCGCCTATGCCTCCCATGCGGAAGAAGAGCGGCCAGCCGAACTTTATCCCCTCCACGAAGATGAAGCGGAACTCGGCGCTCCCCAGGAACATGTTCGTCCCGCTGTACTCGAAGATCGGGTGACCCCGCAGCGTGTTGAATCCGCCGATGTAGTACTTGAAGTAGTCGCGGTCGGGCCCCATGATGCGCCCGCCGGTCCCGCGCAGCGCGACGACGTAGCGCTTGTTTATAAGAAAATATTTCCGCACGTCGAACTCGGCGCTGGAGTAGACGAAGTCCTGCCCGGTGAGGTTCACCGACTGGGTCGCCTCGATGCGCCCGCGCATGCCGTCCAGCGGTATCATGGGACCCCAGAGCACGTTGTCGTAGTTGAGCGACGCCGAGAGCTGGTTCAGGTTCGCGAAGACGTCGGGGCGGCCGGAGAGCCGCGCGTAATCCCACTCGTAGCGGCTCGACGACACGGCGAGATTGAAGCGGAAGAAGCGCGAGAACGGGTAGCCCGCCACGGCGTAGCAGCCGTAGCGGTCCATGGAGATGGTGTCGAGATAGACGCTGTGGAGCATGCTGTTGATGCCGATGAAGATATCCTGAAGCGAATAGATGCCGAAGAACGGGTTGCGCTGCCGGAACGCGCCCACGCCGAAGTCCCAGCGGTGCTTCATGTAGAGGTAGGCGATATTGTAGTCCGTGGCGTCGCCGCCGTTGTAGCGCAC
>JAGODF010000237.1 GCA_017998375.1 Spirochaetota bacterium | reverse complement strand
GATAGTATGCTGCTATAGTTTCGGCTGCCGGGGATAAAGAAAACATAAACGGCGCGCGATATCGAAAGCTCCTCGTGTCGTCCCGCATTAAAAGGAAAATCCTTGTACGAAACGGCGCGCGAACATCTTTCCAGGATGATCTCCCTTCTCGATGGTGAGGGGGAGAAAGGCTGGGCCGCGTTTTTTTCCGGGGCCCTGGAGTCCTTCGACCGCAGCGATTACCGGGAATGCGCCCGCGTCATCCTCTCCGGGAGCGGCGGCGCGGGAAGGCTGGACGACCTCGTCCTGGGGCAGGGGAAAGACGGGAACGGCGCGTTTACCTGGAAACCCGGATACCGCCGGACCAACGAGGAATTTCGGGAGCTGCTCGCCGCGCTGCGGGACTTCGCCCTCGAAGCGAGAGGCGCGGCATCGCGGGAACAATCTCCATGAAGCGGCGTGGTACGCCGATACGGTGCGGGAGGCCTGCCATGAGCAGTGGAACAGTTTTTGCCGTACGCGGGGCAATGCTCTGCGGTCTTTTCTCTGCGGCGTTCGCGTGCCTGGTTTCGTGCGTGTCGTGCGGACAGGAGCCGCCGGTCGACGTGGACAGGCTGATAGCCGAAAGCAACCAGTATACGCCGCTGCACATGGCGGTCTATAAGTGCGACAGGGCCCTGGTCGAGAAGATCATCAATAGCGGCGCGGCGGACCTGGAGGCGAAAGCAATCTGGGACGAGACGCCACTTCACCTGGCGGCGCGGAGGAGGGACTGCGCCGGTATCATTCCCCTGCTGGTGAAGCGCGGAGCGAACGTGGAGGCCGTGGGGATCCACAAGACCAGGCCACTCCACAACGCCGCCGTGGAAGGGGACGTGGAGAACGTCAGGGCGCTCGCAGAGGCGGGTGCCGATATCAACGCGAGCGGGGGCGCGGTCATCTGCGGCAACTGCTATCGCACGCCGCTGGAGGCGGCCCTGGGCACGAAGAAAACGGCGAGCGCCCTCTATCTGATATCCAGGGGCGCGAGGATCGACACGGTCTCACATTACAGCGTAAGCCCGGACTACTACATCTCCTGGGCGATGAAACATACCACCCGGGCGTCGCGCACCGTCCACGGGAGCCCCGCGCGCTTTCACCACGACGAGTATTCCCCGCTCCAGGCGGCGGCGGTGCTGGGCGAGCTCGAGGTGGTCGCGGCGCTTCTGAAGCGCGGCGCGAAAGTGAACCACAACCCGGGGCGCGGGGCGTCGACGCTGGCGCTGGCGGCGTGGCAGGGGCACGGCAGAATCGCCGACCTGCTGCTGGAAAAGGGCGCGCGCCCGGACGTGGCCGATTCACTCGGCCGGACGGCGCTGCACTTCGCGCTGGAAAACCGGAAGAACGATATCGCGGTGAAACTTGTGAACGCCGGCGCCAATGTACACGCGAAGGACCTCTACGGGGGAACGCCTCTGCATGTCGCGGCGTTCAACGGCGACAGGAACATCGTGGAGCTTCTGCTCGCGAAGGGTGCCCGCCGCGACGCGCGTGACTCTAACGGAAAGACGCCGGGCGAGTGCGCGGCGGACCGGGCGGTCCGGGAGTTGCTGAAGTAATAGCTCCCGGTTCCGTCCCCGGCGCGGGGCCTATTTCATGTAGATCTTCTGCAGTTCCGCGGCCTTCAACTGGTTCTTGGCGGCGATGGTGCGCTTGCCGTCGTCAAGCTTCGTCTGGATGCACTCGCGGTGGACGGTGCAGTTGCCGTCGGCGTCGGGCGAGTAGCCGCGGCAGACCCGGAGTACGTCGGGCGAGATTTCGTCGATGAGCATGATCCTGCCGTCGCCGCCCTTGAGGCGCCCCAGCTCGAATTTCCCGTCTATCACGTGCACGCCCCGCGAGGCCGCGTCCTCCGTCACCACGGCGGCTATCTCCTTCACCAGCGTCTTAACCTGGGCTATCTCCTTGGCCGTCATCACGCCGGCGTCCTCCAGGGACTCGAAGGTGATCAGGATGTCGGTATCACCCTTGGTCCACGCCTCCACCAGGCAGTCGAGCTTCCTGCACGGGCGGATGAAGGGATAGCGGCGCCAGAAGCTCCCCTGCCCGTTGTTGCGCCAGGTGAACTCGAGGTTCACCAGCGGCGCCGACCCGGCGAACTCCGGCGCCTCCTCCTTCATGCTGATGGGAACGGCGGGCTCCACGATCATCTCGTTGTCGCCCGGGGAGTCGATGAAGTGCGAGGGGATCCCCTTTTCCTTCAGGAGCCGGAAGAAGTGTGTGGCGAACTTGCAGGCCACGGCGCCCTTTCCGGGTATCTCCCCCACCACGACGTCGTAGCCGGGATCGAAGACCACCTTGCCGTCCTGGATGTAGCCCGTCCCGCGGTCCGTGAATACCATCCGGTACTTGCCGGCGTGTTTCCCTTCCGCTATTTCATACACGTCCTTCGATTTTCCGCGATACACGAGTTTTTCCATGGAGCGCCTCCTGCGGTATGATGAAAGAGCGTCCAGTATCGGGGCGGAGTTTCCGAAAACTCAAGAATTATACGCGCCGGGTGGGAAAAAAATAGGGGGTGATACCGGCGCGCCGGCGCGGGGGGCAATATCTGATTGACAACGGAAGTGGCCGATATAGTATTTCCGGGAATGCCGGAAGCATGCCAGGAGCCACATGGACGAACCGGAAAAGCAATCGGGCGCGGATCAGAACCCGGAAGCCGCGGGAAAACAGGACGCTGCGCCGAAGCGCGAGACACTGGAATTCAAGAATCTCCAGGACGTCGGAAGCTTCATTAATTACATCGGTGATCCCACCCTGCTGGAATTCGCGGAGGCCGTCAAGGACAGGAACGACCAGGTCCTCATCCAAAAGGGGACCGCCCTGCGTCAGAAGATGTTCGAGAGCCTCGTGTCGCGAAAGGCGGCCGAACTCCCCTCGTCTTTCCTCTTCAACTACTCAAAGAACCTCAAGGAACGCTTGAAAGCCTCGGTGGCGCGCTCCCTCTTTGTCTCCCTCACCAAGGAGCATTACCATATCGCCCCGGCCCTCCTGAAGATCACCGAGATGGACCACGCCGCCATGTACGCAGCGGTGATGGAGAACCGTTCGATGCTGGATCTCTTCGTCGCGCTGGACCGCGAACGGAGCCCGATACTTCCCCACCTGGGCGAGGCCGCGCTTCTCGCCGGCGCCGTGGCGGAGAACCTCTGCAGGCACCTGCGCGCCGCGGAGCCGCGGCAGTACTACGCCGCCGTGCGCCGCGCCTTCCAGGGGGGGCTCCTCCACGACATCTCCCTTGCCGACGACGACAATTTCCTCATGGACGACATCGAGCGCGCGAAGGAGAGCGAGCACGAGAAGAAGTCGGCGGAGATGATCAAGCGGGAGCTCCGCGACGTGGAGCCGGAAGTGGCGGAGGCGGTCGCGGCGCACCACCGGGAGGACGCGCCGTACTGGAAAACGAGCGCGCCGCAGCTCGACGTGCGGCACGTCACCAGGGAAGCGGTGAGCTTCGCGGAGTTTTTCTACTGCCAGTACCGGGCAATCTACCAGTTTAGGGACACCACGAAGGAGACCCACGTGGGGCGCATGTTCTACACGCTGGGACAGGCCTTCGGCATGGGCTTCTTCCACCCGGCGATATTCCAGGTGATCTCGCGGGTGCGCGAGAGCCTGAAGAAAATCATGAACTACGGGATGGACGTGGGAAGGATAGAACGTTCCTGTGTCTATACCGACTCGGCGATAGCCTACCCCGCGCCCCGGTGCACGCAGGTCCTCTGCCGGAACAGGATCATGGAGTGCGAACTGGTGCAGGCGAGCTTTCCCATCAGCGTGGTGCAGCCGACGAAGTATTTCGGCAACCGGTGGGGCACCCTGAAGGCGGGGGAGTACCCGAAGTGCAAACTCACCGACAAGCTGCCGGACCCGCCGGAGGAAATCCAGAAGATGTGAGCGGCCGGCTACACGGCCTCCTTCGATTTCATCAGGAGCTCCGTCGCGTTCTTGAGGATGGAGTTCGAGGTGTTCGAGAGCTGGTGGATCTCGTTCACCATTTCCGCGACCACCTGGTTGGCGTGGTCGATCGCCAGGGTGGTGTCCTCGATGGCCTTCTTCTGCTCAGTGGTGCTGGTCCCGATGCTCCTCGCCAGCTGGATGTTCTTCGACATCTGCTCGATTATCACTTTGATGTATCGTTCCTCCACCAGGATGCTCTCCTGCAGGAGCTTGATCTTTCCTGAGCTCTCTCCCATCTTCGCGATGAGCTTCTTGATGGTGTCCGCCGTCGAGGTGATAACGGACACCCCGTCCGTGGTGGTCTTCGAGCTGGTGACCAGGACGTTCTCTATCTCCTTGATGCTCTCCGTGGTCTGGACCGCCAGCTTTCCGATCTCGTCGGCCACCACGGCGAAGCCCCTGCCGTAATCGCCCGCCCTCGCGGCCTCGATGCTCGCGTTGAGCGACAGGAGGTTGATCTTGTCGGCGATGTCCACGATGATGGACACGGTGTCCGATATCCTCCTGCTCTGCTCGCTTATCTTGCCGATGGTGCTTTCCACCTCGCGGAGGCTTTCGTTCGATATGCTGGTCTGCGACACGATTTCCTCGATGTCGCCGTAGGTGTCGCGGAGCTTCTCCGTGGACTCCTCCTTGATGGCCTTGAAGTCGTTCACGATGGTCTCCATGGCGACGTTTCCCTCGACCTGGTCGCCGGCGGCCGCGTTGATGTTTTCCGACGCCCCCAGGAGCTCTTCCATGGTGGCCGACATCTCCTCGAAGGAGGCCGACTGGTTCTGCATTTTATCGTTGAAGTGTATCACCAGCTCGTTCTGCTCGTCCACGCGCTGGAAGAGGTGCGACATCCGCTCGTTGATTTCCTGGGTGATTTTCCTCTGCGCCTCCGCCTGCTGCTCTATCCTGGCGCGCTGGACGTTGGTCCGGCTGTTGAACTCTTCTATGACAGGGATGTTCCGGTAGACCAGGTAGAACACGAACGCGGTGGTGATGATGAAGAACACCTCGCGGAGGATGACCACGCCGGTGACGACGGGAACGCCGTCGATGATCGCGTCCATGTGCACTTCCGCTCCCTCCCTTGTCGCGGCATAGGCGAAGAAGACGCACCAGTTGAGTATCGCGAAGCTCGAGAAGAAGATGAAAAGCCTCTTGTCGTAGAGGAGGTACAGCAGCACCACCAGTATGATGAGCAGGGCAGTGGAGTTGTATGACTGGAGCGCGAAGGTCCAGCCATTGTGCATGCCGTAGTTGTATTTCGCGTAGATGGGCACTGCAACCGTGATGAAGCCCGCGATCCAGGCGAGAAGCATAATGTTCTTTCGTGCTTTTTTCCTTTTAAATATGACTAGCGCAATGATAATGGCTATAATGTCTATCAGTAAGGGTTTGAGTATATCCATGACGGACACCTTGGCTATGGCCATGAAACTGACCGCGAAGAACGTGACCAAGCAGAGGCCGATGAAATACATGTAACTGCCCTTGATCTGGAGTATTTCATACGGAGAGTAGTTTTCTTTTTCCATGGCCATACCTTCCCGACGGGTTCTGTGTACAATAAGTGTACATCAGGACGGTGTTTTATCAATTATATCATTATCATTGAGCGCTCGCGCAATATATTTTTATTATGACAGAATATGTCATTGGAAAAAATGGATTTTCCTTTTCTGGTTGCTTTTTGCGGATCATGCTGATATTTTCTCACCGGTCGCGGATTACCATGAACGGAATATACGGGGAGGACCATGTTTAGAAAAAAATCATCAACCGCGGCCCCGGACGCGCCTTCGTCGATATTTGACAGCGGCATGTTCTTCGCGGGAATCGGCGGTATCGCCCTGCTTGCCGTGGCGCTGGTGATATACTTCGTCGATTTCGTGCCGGGCCTGTCGCACCTCGACGTGACGGTCTATTCCGGGGCCACCACGGGCAACTATTACACCACGGCGGCGCGGGCCGCAGAGATCGCCGGCGCGACGCGCGGCAAAATCGCGAACATCGCGACCAGCGGTTCCATGGACAATATCACCCGCCTTGCCGGGCACGGCGGCGGAGGGGCCTTCGCGCTCGCGCAGAACGGCATGCCCTGGGGGGAGGGCATAGAGCTGGTGGCGCACCTCCGGTCGCCGGAGACGGTGTTTTTTATCGGCCCGCGGGCAGACGGCATCCGCGCCGTCGCGGATCTAAAAGGACTGCGCATCGGGATAGGTCCCCGGGGAAGCGGGACGGCGTACCTCGCGGAGAGCATCTTCAACACGCCGCTCTTTTCCGCCCTGGGCGCGCGGCTTTCCCATCACGGGACGGACGAGCAGCTCGACATGCTCGCGAAGGGGAAGCTCGACCTTGCGGTGTTCGTCATCAGCGAAAAGTCGGCGTTCATGGAGAAAGCGGTGAGGGAGATGGGAATGCAGATCGCGGGCCTGCGGCAGTGCGAGAGCATCTCCATGCGCCTGCCGTATCTGAAAACGGAATACATCGCCGAGGGCCTCTACGATCCGGTGCGGAACCTGCCTCCGTCCCGGAAGAAGGTGCTCAAGGTGGACACGCTCCTGGTGAGCAACGGGAAGGCGGCCCGGTCGGAGGTGGTGGGCATGCTGGGTGTGTTCAGCGCGATCTATCCCAACCTCATCAACTACAACCGCCTTTACAAC
>JAGODF010000236.1 GCA_017998375.1 Spirochaetota bacterium | reverse complement strand
AACCAGATGAGCGCGGGTGCGTTCTTCACCGCCCTTACCCCCTCCCTGGTGCACCTGGCGTTCCTGGCGGTCCTGGGCGGGCACTTTATCACCTTCACCATGGGATACCAGCAGCGCATTCCCGTCGTCATGGGCGAAACCGCCTCCCTGCCGGACGGCGGCACCGTGAAGTTCGTGAACGTGGAAACTATGATGTATGGTGAAAGCACTCTTCTCCGGGGACGGATGGCGCAGCGGACCCTCGTCGCGGAAATGGACGGCGCACCGGCACGGCTCTCTTTCGCGGAATACATCACGCGCGGCTTTTACGCGCTCCACCTGGACATGAACATGCGCGAAGGCAGGGCGCCCATGGTGGCGCCGAAGATGGACCCGAAGGAGACCTGCAACCAGTCGGACCTCTACAAAAAGAAGAAGCAGGAATCGGAGGGCCCGCCGCTTTTCCTCCAGGTGACCTACGACCCGGGACTGAACATCATACTTGCCGGTCTCGCGGTGATCATCCTGCTCATGGGCTGGTTCTTCTGGAGCACGTACGCGAGGCGGAGAACGTAAAACCTCACCCCCCGGCCCCCTCTCCCTCGGGGAGAGGGGGAGATCTGTAAGTGAACATTTCTTGGAGAAACCCTCTCCCGTGGGAGAGGGTGCGCGGAGCGCGGGTGAGGTGGAAGTGCAAACGCATTGTCTCATGCGGAGTCGCACCGCCGCGCGATCCCCCTTTGCTCTTGACAAATTCCCTCGCCGAACGGAAAATCGCTTTTCGGCCCGTAACGGCGTTTCGCCGGAACGGAAGCGGTAACACAGAATTGGAGAGCGAATGATAAAGATCGGAACCCGCGGGAGCGCCTTGGCGCTCTGGCAGGCCAACCACATAGCCGGGCTCATCGGCAAAGACAGGACCGAGATAGTCGTCATCAAGACGAAGGGCGACCGCGTGCGTAACGTCTCCTTCGACAAGATGGAGGGCAAGGGCTTCTTCACGAAGGAAATCGAAGACGCGCTCCTCTCCGGGGCCGTGGACTGCGCGGTCCATTCCCTGAAGGACCTTCCCGTCGACGACACGCCTGGCCTCGCCCTCGCGGCCATCACGAAGCGCGAGGACCCGTCGGACGTGCTCCTGGTGCGGGACGACCGCTACGATCCGGGCAATACTATTCCCCTGGTGGCGAGCGCCGTCGTGGGGACAAGCTCCCTGCGAAGGGCCGCCCAGATCCTCCACGAGATGCCCACGCTCTCGGTGAAGCCGCTGCGCGGAAATGTTCCCACGCGCGTGAAGCGCCTCAAGGAAAGGAAATTCGACGCAATCATCCTCGCGCGCGCGGGGCTCAAGAGGCTCGATATCGACATCTCCGGCTTCGTGGAGTTCACCCTGCCCTACAGCTACTTCCTTCCCGCGCCGGGCCAGGGCGCCCTGGCGATCCAGGTGCGGGCGGGCGATTCCGGCCTGCGCGAAAGCCTCTCGTTCCTCAACGACGAGGACTCGGCGCGGGCCGTGAAGGCCGAGCGCGCCTTCCTCAACCAGTTCGGCGCCGGGTGCCACGTACCTCTCGGTGCGCTGGCCTACATCGAGGAGGGCGATATCCGCCTGAGCGGCGTGGTCGCTTCCACCGACGGCACACAGCTCGTGCGTGACACGGTGGCAGGCAATGATCCGGACACGCTGGGCGCCTCCCTCGCGCGCACTCTCAAGAACAAAGGAGCCGATTCACTTCTATGAAAAAAGGTTTCGTCTATCTGGCGGGCGCCGGCCCCGGCGACCCGGGTCTCATCACGGTGAAGGCGCTGGAGGCCATCGGGGAGGCGGACTGCGTCATCTACGATTTCCTGGCGAACCCCGCGCTCGTGCGCCGCGAGGGGCTGGAGGCGGTCTACGTGGGCAAGCAAGGCGGCGACCACACCCTTCCCCAGGAGGAGATCAACGCGCTCATCGTGAAGAAGGCGAAGGAGGGGAAGACCGTGGTGCGCCTCAAGGGCGGAGACCCGTACATCTTCGGGCGCGGCGGCGAGGAGGCGGAGGAGCTCGTAAAGCACGGGATACCGTTCGCCGTGATACCCGGCGTCTCGTCGTTCTACTCGGCGCCGGCCTACGCGGGCATTCCAGTGACCCATCGCGATTTCGCCGACCACTTCGAGGTGGTGACGGGGCACCGCAGGGCCGACGCCGTCCAGGATGGACCAGTGTCGCGGAGGACAGGACGTCCGGGAGCGACCGATTCGAGGACCGATATCACCCTGCCCTCGTACGATCCGCACAAGACTTTCGTCTTCCTCATGGGGATGAAGAACCTCGCCATGATCGCCCGTGGACTCGTCACCGCGAAGGGATTCCCGTCCGACACGCCCGCCTGCGTCATCGTCTGGGGCACCACGACGCGGCAGAGGTCCGCTGCCGGCACGCTGGAGACTATCGCCCATGTCGCGGAAGAAGCCTCCATCAAGGCGCCGGCCATCATCATCATAGGCCGCGTGGTTTCACTGCGCGACAGCCTCCGCTGGTTCGAGACGCTTCCTCTCTTCGGAAAGAGGATCGTCGTGACGCGCACGCGCGAGCAGGCGTCGGTGCTTTCCCGGAAGCTCGCACGCCTCGGTGCGGACGTGATCGAGTTCCCCACGATCGCCATCAGGCCCGCGGACGATACCCGCGCCATAGATGAAGCCATCACATCGCTCGCGGATTTCGGCTGGACGATATTCACCTCGCAGAACGCGGTATCCCTCTTCTTCGAAAGGCTCGCCGGCCTGAAGCTCGACGCGCGCGCCTTCAGGGACTGCCGCGTCGCGGCGATAGGCCCCGCAACAGCGGAAGCGCTCGAAGCGCGCTCCATCACGCCGGACCTGGTGCCGGAAGAATACGTCGCTGAAGCGCTCCTCGCGGAGCTGGAAAAGCCGGGCGTGCGGGGAGTGCGCATCCTCCTGCCCTGCGCCGCCGAGGCGAGGAACGTGCTGGCGGAGGGCCTCGCGAAGCTCGGGGCCGACGTGACCCGCATCCACATCTACGAGACCGTAGTCCCCTTCGACCTGCCGCCGGAACTGCGGGACGCGGCGCGCGACGCGGACGTCGTCACCTTCGCGAGCTCGTCCACCGCGAGGAACTTCTTCTCGATCATCGGTGACACGAAGGCGACGCTCGCCTGCATCGGGCCCGTCACAGCGGACGCGGTCCGCAAGCTCGGCCGCGAGCCGGAGATAGTGGCATCTGAGTATACCATTGATGGCCTGGTGGAGGCCGTGATGGATTACTATCAGAAAAAATAACGGCTAAGGGCAACCACGGAGGCGCAGAGGCACGGAGTGAAAAAGGTAACGGCAAGGTCTCACGCGGAGCCGCGGAGGGCGCGGAGAAAAGATGAAGGCATACAACAGGCGCGAATTGCAATTCGCGCCTGTTCTTTTTGAAGACCCGAGACAGGACGTCGAGGGAGGGCCGGTGCAGACACGGATGTCTTCCACCGGCCCTTGCGGAGTAAATTCTGATAGCAGAGAAGGTTCAGCCCCGCCGGCCAGGCGCGACTTTCTTTGGGCGACTTTCTTTTTCGTAAAAGAAAGTCGCGAGGCCCCCACATGGCGCGGGCATGTGACAACAGAGCGCGATGGCATTGCACTGAAAGCGCAGTATCTCTCTCGGAGACGAGTATCAGAACTTCATGGAACCGCCGAACATCCAGGTGCGCCCGAACCCCGTCTGGGTATTTCCCTCGTCGTAGATGGTGAACTCCTGGTCCAGAAGGTTCTCGCCTCGGATAAAAAGACTGAAATGCGATCCCAGGCGCTTGGTGATGCCGGCTCCCAGCATCGTGTAGTTTTCAAGCTGCTTGACGGCGCCGTTCTTGTCGCGGTAATACCGGTCGCGCGCGTGTTCAACCGATATCATCAGCTTGAACCCGAGCCATGGGTGGTCCAGGTCGTAATAAAGCCTTCCCCGGTACATGTGTTTCGGATTGTACGAGAGATACTCGTCCTTGTCGTCCCGGCTGTCGAGATACGTATACCCGATGATCAGGTCCAGGTCGCCGATGTACAATCTCCCTTCCGCTTCCACGCCTCGGGTCATCGCTTCGCTGATATTGACGCGCTGACGTACTGGAAGCGTATTGTAGACTTCACCCGTATCGACGACCGTGATCAGGTCCTCGAACTTATTGTAGAATGCTCCCACCCGTCCCGTGAAATGCTCGGTGATATCCTGCTCGATGCCACCGGAATAGTTGATTGAATACTCCGGCTTCAACTCCTCGTTGCCGTCTCGATAGTAGTTGCCGTGCTTGTAGTGGTATTCGTAGAGCTCCTGGAGGGACGGCGCGCGGAACCCCCTTCCCGCCGTGGCCCGGAGCCGGGTGACCGGCACCGGCTTGAGCAGGATGCCGCCCATGGGAGAGAGAACGGTTCCCACCTCATCGTGGATGTCCGCCCTCAGGGACGCGAGCACGGTGAGCCATCGCACCGGAGTTATTTCGTCCTGCAGGTAGCCGCCGAAGATGTCCTGCTCGTGTGCCGGCGTGGCGGTACGCTCGAAGCTGTCCCGGCGCGCCTCACCCCCCATGCCCACGCGGTGCATGCCGAAAAGCTTCGTCCTGAAATTGAAATCACCCTGGGATGAAACATTCTCGTCCTCCGCGTATTCGGCGGTCAATTTCACATGGTACCCGCTCACCGCAAGTGCCGTATCGGAGCTGAAGCGGTGCTCGTACCCGCCGTCGATGTTGTACTCACGGTCATCAACCTCGACGCCGCTTTTCAGGTACCGATTGGCATACAGGAACGAGGAGATATACACCCGGTCATCGGGGCCCAGCGCGTAGGTCGCCTTCGCCAGCCCGTTTCCCTGACGGTGCCAGTCCCGGTCCTCGACCACCCCGTCGGACTCGGTATAGTTGAGGTTCACGAAGTAGCCCAGGTTGCCCAGCGTGGCGCCATGGCCGGCGGAGGCTGTTTTTGTATTGTAGCTCCCGTATGAGAGTTCCGCCTCCAGGAAAGGCGATGCGGGTATGGTCCTGGTGATGATGTTCATCACGCCGCCGAAGGCGTCGCTTCCGTACTGCGCCGAAAGCGGGCCCTTCACCACTTCGATGCGCTCCACCATGTGTATGGGAATGATGCCGATATTGATGCCGGTATGAATGTGCTCGCTCTTGATGCGCCTTCCGTCCAGGAGCACAAGGCTATACTGCGCCGGGAGACCGTGGATCACTGCGGTCCTGCGCTGGGACGCACCGTAGGGGGCGCCTCCGGAAATGTCCACTCCGGGAAGCCAACGCGCGGCGTCGGTAACCGTCTGGATGCCGGTTTCCTCAATCTCGCGGCGGGTAACCACGCCGGTCTCGACGGGAACGTCTTTCAATATGCGCCCTTCCCGGGTGCCGGTGACGACTATTTCGTTGAGATAGAGCGCGCTGCCCTTCAGCTTCTTTTCATCTTTGGTTTGTTTTGTATCATCACTCGTATCTGCCGCCGCGGGAAGCTCTGTTCCCGCGCCGCCCTGTTCCTGACTGTACCCGTAATCTCCCATCACTCCCACCATCACGATACAGAACACAGACAGCAGAAAATGCCGATACACAGATCTCATGACAACATCCTCCTGACCAGCGTGAATATCATTACCGTATCAAATGCATGCTCGACATTCTTGGGAAGAAAATCACCCATGGAATACATACTATCGGTATATTCTTTATATCATACCGTCAATAAGGAAAAAACTGGGGGGTTTTCATTATAAGACATTAACTCTGCGATTGATAGGGCAATGAAGTTCAGGATTTAGGATAAAAGAGATAATATTCATATAAAAGTATACACTAGAAGTGTAGTATTGAGATTAGTGAGCAATTACTCGTGTTTTTTTCTCTCAATTTCAGATATTTCGGATTTTAAGAAGACGATGAGTCTATATTTAATTATATTTTCATCAATGTGACCGGACGGACGGATTTGAATGGTCGCTAATATTTAGTTTTTTGCATGCTTTCCTCTTTCAATGATTCACGCGATTCGCATGGATCATCCAACTAAAGCGTGGTGAGGTTATCAATGAAGGTTCGTCAGAACAAAGGCATTCTGAAGGCGATGTACGTGTGCGCAGTGCTTCTCGTTTCCGCCGGCGTGGCCTTCGCGGGCGGCGACAGTCCGCAGTCAGGTTTCAAAATCACCCCAATCCTCCAGGTGGTGACGCAATCCACGGTGGGGATCATGTGGGAAACCCATAACGCCTCCGCCGGCACGGTACAGATATCGGTCAATTCCAACATGAGCGGCGCCAAGGTTATCGCCACATCATCCGCCACTACCAGGAAGATCCGGGTCACCGGCCTGGTGGCGAACAAGCGCTACTACTACAGGGTGACCGCCGACGGCGCCACCTCCGCGACGCGCTCCTTTGTGACAGCGCTTCCGGTGGGAAGCCGCGAGCCGTTCAGGTTCATCGTGTACGGGGACTCCCGGACGGCCCCCTGGTACGAGGACGCCATCGCCAAGTACGGCGACAACGACGACCATCTTCCCGTCTGCCAGAGCATGATGAGCTATTCTCCGGACTTCCTGGTGCACGTGGGCGACTTCGTCTATTCCGGCACCAACATGGACGACATCTACAACTTCTTTGACGTCGAGCGCGAGATGCTGGCCGGCAACCCCGTGCTTCCCACCTACGGGAAC
>JAGODF010000235.1 GCA_017998375.1 Spirochaetota bacterium | reverse complement strand
GTATACCGGAAACCATATGAGATTTACGATAACATCTCGCGGCACCGTGAGCGCCGCCCGGGCGGGGACGCTCGAACTCTTCCACGGCGCCGTGCACACGCCGTTTTTCATGCCGGTGGCGACGGCCGGCGCGGTGAAAGCGCTCGCGCTCCGCGACATAGGCGAGATTGGCTTCGAGATGATGCTCGCCAACACCTATCACCTCTACCTTCGGCCGGGGCTGGACGTGCTCAGGGAAGCGGGCGGGCTCCATGGCTTCATGAACTTCGACCGGCCAGTACTCACCGACTCGGGCGGCTTCCAGGTCTTCTCGCTCGCCGACCTCTGCACGGTGCGCGGCGACGGCGTGGAGTTCCGCTCGCACATCGACGGATCGAAACACCTCTTCACCCCGGAGAAGGTGCTGGACATCCAGAAGGTCATCGGCTCCGACGTAATGATGGTCCTCGACCAGTGCACCGATTATCCCGTCGCGGAGGATGAAGCGCGCGCCGCAGTGGAGAAGACGATCGACTGGGCCGGGAGGGCGATACGTCATTACAGGGAGAACTTCGACGCCGAGGAGCAGGCGCTCTTCGGAATAGTGCAGGGGAGCGTCTACCCGGCGCTCCGGGAGGAGTGCGCACGCGCCCTGGTGGATATGAATTTCCCCGGCTATGCCGTGGGCGGGCTCTCCGTGGGAGAGCCGAAGGACCTCTACCGGCGGATCACCTCGCTCACGGTGCCGCTATTGCCGGATGAGAAGCCGCGCTACATGATGGGCGTGGGCTCCCCGGCGGAGATCCTCCACGCGGTGGCCGCGGGAGTGGACATGTTCGACTGCGTGATGCCCACGCGGATTGCGCGCAACGGCACCATCTTCACCTCACGGGGGCGGATCACCATCAAGGCCGCCTACTTCGAGAAGGACTTTTCCCCGCTCGACCCGGACTGCGGCTGTTACGTCTGCCGCAATTTCACGAAAGCTTACCTCCGTCACCTATACCGCGCCGGCGAAATTGCGGCGCTCATCTACAATACGCACCACAACCTCGCGTTCATGAAGCGCTTCATGGATGATATTCGAACGAGCATCGTTGCCGGGAATTTTCCGGAAGAGCGCGCCAGGTGGGAGAAGGTCTATCCCCCGGAAAACGGTGTGTAGTGATCAGTCATGCCTGATTCAATAGTATAAAGAAAGCCAACCGCGGAGACACAGAGACACGGAGGAATGATAAGGAAAAAAGTTGTTGAAGGATTAGTAAAGGAATGCATGATATATGGTACGCTGTGCCGAAGCTGTTTCGTCAATGCATACTGTTTTCAAGAAGGACTCCTTCCGGGAGGGAGTGCTTCTACTCAAAATCAACGGGGGAGGTGGTAACCATGGTGCGGGTTGTTTTTCTCGTTGTTGGTTTGGCCTTTTTAACAGTAAGCGGTGTGTTCGTATTTAAAAGCGTGTCGTTTTTAAGCAATTCGACCAAAGTCGATGCCAAAGTTGTATCTGTGGATTCAAGGGTGCAAACCGGCAGGAAGATGTCCAGATCCGTAAGTTACAGGCCAACATTTGAATTCAAAGACACAAATGGAAATACCGTTAAGGCAACGACTTCAATATCATCGAGAAATTACTATTATAGTGTTGGAAGTACAGTATCGATACTGTATGACACAAATAATCCAACAATAGTAAAAATACCCGGTTTTATAGGGTTCTGGCTGATTCCGACAATTCTTGCACCTATCGGATTTGTTTTCTTCCTGGTTGGTCTGTTTGCCAAGCGAAGGTGAAATGTCCCATTCGTACTGCGCAAAAGATATTCTTGCACTTTGCCATATTTTCAGTACATGCGTGCTGCCCGCGGGCGCTCGCTGACGTACGGTGACCGCGCCCGCGGATACCCTTTCGGTTGAGCCGGTAAGTCCCGTCACCTTGTCCCTGTACGAAACGTAGCCGGATATGGTGTAGGTGCCGGGCCTGCCCGTGTAGCGCATGAATTTTAAAATGGCTCTGCGTCCCCTTGCTCCGTCGTTGACGATATCGAATTTTTCAATTGAGTGATCTTTGAAGCTTTTTTCTTGCACATGATACTGCCAGGGATAATGATACCAGAAGACGGGTGCCGTAACCAGGCAGGTAAAAGTTACAGTGGAGGGCGAACATGAAACGTTACATTCTTCTTTTGGCGCTTGTTGTCGCGGCATCCAGGCCGGCCATGGTGCCTGCGCAGTGCATCGGGGACTGCAACAACGGTCAGGGGAAAATGAGTTGGGCGCATGGAAGCTATGAAGGCCAGTGGAAGAACGGTTCCATCAACGGAACGGGCACTTTTACGTACGCGGACGGCAAGGTGTACTCGGGGCAATGGGGGAACAACAACTTCAACGGCAGGGGTACGATGACATGGCCCAATGGCGACAGATATGAAGGTGAATGGGAAAACAGCCAGATGCACGGCCAGGGAATGATGAAGTGGTCGCACGGAACCTACCAGGGGCAATGGCGCTACGGTTCCATCAACGGAATCGGCACCTTCGTGTATATAGACGGCAAAAAGTATTCAGGGAGCTGGGAGAACAACAATTTCAACGGTCAGGGAACAATGACCTGGCCCGACGGCAAGCGTTACCAGGGATCGTGGCGGAACAGCAACATGCACGGGGAAGGAACCTTCACCAATGTCGACGGCACTGTGCTCACCGGAAAGTGGGAGAACAGCAACTACGTGGGGAAGTAGCATCGCCTTGATGCGCAGTGCCCGCACATGTGCGGGCTGATGAAAACCGCTGAGTACTTGCTTACTCTTCCGTCGCCTCGGCTTCCCGGTACGACGCGATCTTGTCCTTTAAATCGTTCGCCATGGCAGCGATGTCCTTCGCGTGGCCGGTGATGTCCTCCGCGCGGGCGGCGTTCGTCTGCGAGAGCTGGTTGATGTCGGTGATGGTCCTCATCACGTCCCCGGCCGCGGTCTTCTGCTCCACGGACGCGGTCGCGATCTCCTCGGAACGGTCCTTCACGTTCCTGACCGCGCCATGAGCCGTGCCCGTCGACTCGATCGACGTGGCCATTGCCGAGTTGACTGTGGCAATCATCCTGTTCGACTCTTCTACGCCCGCCAGGATCTCCCGCATAACCTTCACCGTCTCCTGCACCGCGGACATTCCCTTCGTGACCTCTGTTTCGCTTTTCACGATGAGCGAGGCGATCTCCTTGACGCTCGACGAGGTCTGGTCGGCGAGCTTGGAGATCTCGTCGGCCACCACTGCGAATCCGCGACCGTATTCGCCGGCCCGCGCGGCCTCGATGGCGGCGTTCAGCGAAAGGAGGTTGATGCGGTCCGAGATGTCGTTGATGATGCCGAGGATGCCGGACATTTCCTTCGAGGTGGCGTCTATCTCGCTCATGCTCTTGTCCATGTTCCCGATGTAGCCTTCCCCGGCGCGCGCGGTAACGGCGATGGTGTCTGTGCGCTTCAGCGTGTCGGAAATGCGCGATTCCATGTCGCGCGCAAGATTCATGAGTCCGTTCATCCGCTCCACCAGCTGGTCCACCATTTCCGACTGGCGCTGGGCGCCAGTGCTCACCTGCTCCGAGCCGGAGGTGATCTCCTCCATGGTGGCGGTGATCTCCTCGATGGAGGACGCCTGCTCCTGGATGTTCTGCGCGAACTGTGACGCATCGCCGGAAAGGCCGCGCGACGACTCGTCGAGCCGGGAGGAGACGTCCCGCATCGACAGCATCAGCCCCTCGTTGATGCTTCTCTGCTTCTCGTGCTCGCGCACCGAGTCTTCGGCCCGGAGCCTGCGGGAGGTTTCGGTGACGCTGTTCATCATCATGGCGATGATGAACGAAATGATGATGGTGATGCCCGTGGAACCGATGACTACGTACCTGATGGCGGGGTCAACTATGGGCGAGGTGCCTATCGTAAAAACGATGACGGCGAATGCGATGGCCGACACGGTGATAAGGACCCACCTTTTGCAGAAGAGCATGGAAAAAAGGATCGGCAGCATGAAGGAGAACTCGCTCGCGATGAAGCGCTGGCCGTACCCGGTAGACTCGGTACCCTTCGCGTTGAAGATGAGGCCCACCAGGACCGTGAAAGCCATGATGGTAACAGCGACATTGTAATGGCCGCGTGAAATCAGGAACATGCTGCCAAGGAGCATTGAGATAAACCCGAACAGGATGAGGTTCAGCGCCTGGAAGATGCCTCTGGGGATGATGATGTTCATGAAGACCAGGAACGCAAGCAGGATTGGTATAAGGATGAGTATGAAGTACCAGATCACCTTGACCCGGCCACGGAGGTCGTAGGACTTCGGGTCGTATCGCTCGAGTGCTGCATTGATGCCAAGGTTCACGTGTGCCTCCGTGTAATAGGATCCGAATGGTTTGTTACTATTGGATGTTAAGCCTGATTGGTTGTATGATATCAGAATGCGTGTTGTCTGTCAAGATTAAGAAATCGCGGGTTGAAAAAGAATTGCTACCATACGATTGCCTGGCAGTCCATTCAGCAACGACGAAGAAAGGCAACCAGCAGGAATAGGGCGCAGGCCATCTCGAACCAGTGCTGGAAGCGGGCGTACAATGTCGTACCTCCCGTGGGAAGGTCGATAGTTGCCCTCAATATCGCCTCCCCTGAGATACCGGTAATGCCTGTGACGCGTCCCAGCCTGTCGATCACCGCGGCCGTCCCGTAGCCGGAACTCCGTACCGCGGGGATGCCCAGCTCCGCGCAGCGAAGCTGGAGCAGGGTTACCTGCTGGAGCGACTCTGAGCTTTCACCGAACCACGCGTCATTGGAGATGTTGGCGATAAGCCGCGCGCCACGACGGGCGTACGCTCCCGCGAGCGAGGGGATTCCTGCTTCGTAGCAGATGATCGCACCAACCGGGATATCGGGGATGCCGTTTCCGGGATGCACTACCAGCGGGACAGCAGCTTCGCCTGACTCGTAGAGCGGGCTGTCGTATTCGGCGAGAAGTTCCATCCACGCGTAGCGGCGCTCGGCGAACGGAAGCAGATGTATCTTGTCATATCGTCCCGTGATGTTCCCCGCGGGGTCGATGAGGTAGACCGAATTGTAATAGCACCGCTTCCCGGCATTGTCACGGAAAGAAGGTGCGCCGAGCAGTATCCATGAACAGGTCCTTTGCGCTATATCGCGAACAAATTCCCGAAACGCCTGGTTGGCCTCGAGCGGCGCGGTGACGGCGGTCTCGGGCCACACCAGGAGGCGGAGTCCGGAGTTCCCGTCAGCCGGGCTGAACGCTTCCAGCGACATCCGCCTGTAGAGTGAAAGCGTCGCATCAATGCGGTCACTCCGCCACCGCTGGGATTGGTCGATACCGGGATGGATGACGGCAACTCGCATCGTCGTTGCGATATCGTCACCGGAGAGCAGTGAGCGGCGTGCGATTCCCGAGAGATACATGGTACCTGCAATGCAGATCGCGAGCAGCAGTAGTATCACACCATTCTTCTTTTCACGATGTACAAGCGCGATAATCCCCACCCAGATCAGGAATCCGCAATAAACCGTAGCGAAGGCGACTCCTCCCGCCCCGGTGAAGGGGGCAATGCCCCAAAACTCCGGCATCGACGCGAAGGATGCCGCGACTTCGCCCCAGCCGTGCTCGGGGGAGAAGCTTTTCCACAGCCACTCGCAGGCGGTGAACGCAGCGGCCACCTGTAACCCGGCAAGGACGATCTGCGTCAGGGAATCGCGCCCTTCACCGGTCCGGCGCACAATGCCGCGCATGGATGCATCGAAAAGCCCGTACACAAGCGACGGGATCAGCCCCGCTGCCCCGATGAAGAACGCGGTCGAAAAGAGGATGCCCCGGCCGTAATGCACGAGGAGCGTCTCCATGAGCCACGAGGCGATCATCATGGAATAGAGCGCGCCGAAGGCGAGGCCGTGCAGCACCGGGCGGCGCGAGCGCCGGAAAGTTTCGAACAGAAGAGGCCAGGCGAGGAACGCCGCTGGCGCGAAGCCGAAGGGGGGATGCGCCAGCCGCAGGAGGAGCGCGGCGAGGACGACGCAGAGCGCAGCAATCACACAATTGGATTTATGCATGTTGGTAAAGGAACTCATCAAAGTCATAGCCTGTCAAGTCGATAACCAGTCTGGTGACACTGAAGCCGCCGCAGGGAGCATACTGCATCACATGAAAAATATCTTGCATTATTTTCAGTAAGAAATTATACTATTGAAAGTTTGGAGGTTATGCGATGGCAGGCAGGGGAAGAATACTGAAATACAAGTCGGGCTACAACCCGAACTCGAGTTCCATCGGCACCAATCTCACCCCGCTTCTCCTGATAGGCGGCGCGCTCGCCGTGCTGCTGCCCGTGGTGGGGCTCTTCATCGCGCGCAGACTAAAAAAGAAGAAGGGCGAGTGATTACCATGCGTTCCCGGCGATCATTGGACATTCCGGATCAGGCTCCAGCGACGATCCCGTGACGAAATTCGCCACCGCGTGGCAACCCCCCTTGCAGATCGACACGTAGTCGCACCGCGCGCAAGCACTCTTCGTATCCCGGTCCCAGTCCCTGTAGACAGAGAAGGTGGTATCGTCCTTCCATTTCCCCGGCAGCTCGCCCACGGCAAATTCATCACCTTCCACGAAGCTGCACGGCGACACCATGCCCGAGGGGCTCACGCCGATGAGCCAGTTCCCCGCGTCGCAC
>JAGODF010000234.1 GCA_017998375.1 Spirochaetota bacterium | reverse complement strand
CTACTGCGAATCGGGCGGGGCGGGGGGCCTGGAGCTGGCGGACGCCGTGGCGGCGCTCTGCGAAAAACCGTCGAACTTCACCACCCTCTACCCGTTGGAGATGCCCATCCGCGAAAAGCTCCACACAATCGCCACGAAAATCTATGGCGCCGACGGCGTCGAGTGCGCCCCCGAGGCGGAGAAACAGCTCCAGCAGCTTGAAACGCTGGGATACGGCGCGCTCCCCGTCTGCGTGGCAAAAACCCCGGCGTCGCTATCGGACAATCCGAAGCTGGCCGGGCGCCCCAGGGGCTTTACCATCAGCGTATCGAGCTTCCGGGTTTCCGCCGGAGCCGGTTTCGTGGTGGCCTATACCGGGAAAATCATGACCATGCCCGGCCTGCCCAAGCGTCCCTCTGCGCTGGCCATCGACATCGACGACCAGGGGAACATCGCGGGACTTTTTTGATAAAATCCGTCCAATTGGCCGAAAAAAATAGAATTTCACTCTCTTAATGCTATAGTATCATTATACTTGGTGCATAACTGACGTTTCATATTCGCAGTGAGTGCCTGTGGGGGATTGTAAGGGGGTTTGCCCCTTGACCCCGTTACGACGCGCGGTGTGCGACAAGTGTAGTATGCTTTGTGCATGGTACTGGCGAGGCCAAGTTGGATACGATCTCATGCGCGAGAATTCGGTATTCGGTATGGGTGTGATACTCAGACGATATCTCACCGCCGTGTGCGTCCTGGCGGCAATGGCGGTTGCCGCTCCGGGGTCGCTGTTCGCCTTCATGTACGACCTCTCGAAGTCGGACATGTTCATGAAGACGGGCTTTTCGCAGGAGTGGATATCGTCCCTCCCACAGGGAGACGGTTGGCTGAAAGCGGCGAAGGGCCCGACCGGCGTCTTCCCGCTGAGGATCGCGAAACTGGGGCTGAGGGAAATGCCTGCCCACCGCTTCCTGTCGCTGACCAGGCAGGAGGAGAAGCACTTCACGTTCGTCACCAGCTTCGAGATTCCCGACGCCTCCCTGATCCGTGAAAAGCACCTGGGACTCTTTCTCGCGCAGATCGGAATCAACTGGGAGGCGTATCTCAACGGCACGCTGATACAGAGCGAGATGCGCCTCCGGCCGGACGGCTCCATCGCCACGGGCCGCAACACCAGGCTCAAGCTGTTATATCTCAATCCCTATCTGTTAAAACCCGGCACCAACGTCCTCGGATTCAGGATAGTCGGCGATCCCACGCTGATTGACACCGGCTTTTACCGCAACGCGCCCTACCTGGTCGGTGAGTACGACGCCCTTGTTCCCCTGACGCGCGAGACGGGAACGCTCATCCTGTTGTTCATCTATCTGTCGTTCGGGCTCTATCACATCTTCCTGTTCCTCAACAGGAGGGATGACCGGTACAACCTCTACTACGGGCTTTTCTCCGTCGCGCTTTTCATCTACAACATCGTCCGCACCAGCGAGATCTACGCGCTTGTTCCCGACACCAACCTTCTCACCAGGGCCGAAATGCTTTCGCTGTACACCCTGCTTCCCCTCATGGGCGCGTTCCTGGAGATGATCCTCTTCAAGCGCTACAGCGTCTTTCTTAAAATTTATTCCGGCTTCAGCCTCCTCCTCATCGCCGGCACGCTGGCGACCCCGGCACCGTCAAATGTCGATATATTGCGGATCTGGCAGATTACCGCGGTGATACCGCTGCTGTACTACCTGGTCTGCGCGGTGGGTCGCTCCTACTACGGGAATGTCAGGGATCTCCACGCCCCCGGCGGGGTGAAGGCCGGCAGGATTTTCGGAGCGCTGGGGAGGGCCCTCTGGAGCACCGTGGCGGGGAATCTCCTCATCGGCTGCGTGGTAATGGTGGCCTGTACGGTCATCGACATCATCGACGCCATGTTCTATTCCTCGACGGTTGCCGTCGCGAAATACGGGTTCTTCTTCTTCATAATCGGCATCGCGCTGATACTGGCGAACAGGTTCATCTACATCCACGGAAAGGTGGCAAGTCTGAACACGGATCTGGAGAGCAACATACGCGATCTCCGGGAGGCCAACCGGATGATAGGGCTCTCGGAGGAAAAGTACAAGCACCTGGTGGAGGGCTCCAACGACATCATCTTTTCCCTGGACGAGAACCTTAACTTCGTCACGGTTAACCGGGCGGTGAACGCCCTGCTCCGGTACAATCCCGACGCCGTGCTGAAGATGAACCTGATGGACCTGATCTACGAATCCCCGACGCTCACGTCGTTCACCAAGCAGATAGTGCGCGAGAAACTGGACCAGTTCCTGAAGAACCGCGAGCCGCTGGTGTTCAAGGTGCAGATGCAGACCGCCTACAGCTCCGAGCCGAAGGACATGCAGGTGAGGCTGGAAAACCTGAAAGTGGACGGGAAAAACGAAATCGTCGGCAAGGCGACGAGCATCGTGGAGGACTCGCTCCTGCACTCCTTCGTGTCGGAGAACCAGAAATACGTCATCGGCAACTTCATCACCATCGCGGAGGAGATGAGCTACCGGATGACGCGGAACCTTTCCGCCTTTATCGATTCCCGGGACGCGGGCCTGCTCCGCATCGCCCTCTTCGAGATCCTCATCAACGCTATCGAGCACGGGAACCTGGCGATCAGCTTCGACGAGAAGACGGAGGCGGTGCAGAAGGGAAACTACATAGAGTTCCTCTCGAAACGCCAGAACGATCCGAACTTCGCGGGCAAGGGCGTGAAGATAGAGTACTCCGTGAACGCCGAGCGGGTGGTGTACATCGTCACCGACGAGGGGAGTGGATTCGACCACTACAAGGCCGTGGAGGACGATTCGTCGAACGCCAACGCACAGTTCCTCGCGCACGGCAGGGGCATCACCATGACGAAGAACATCTTCGACCGCGTGAAGTACAACGAGCGCGGCAACCAGGTGATGCTGATAAAGTATTTCAGGCAGGATGCCGCAGGAGGATGATTGCGGAATGTTTTTGTGTCATGGTGAGCGGAGTCGAACCATGACACGGTGTCTGAATCAATCCAATCATCCCTCGACTTCGCTCGGGATGACCCATGCAGCATTTACGTGCAGAAGTACGCGGGTCCCTACCGCAGCTGGTATCCCTTCTTCCCCAGCGCCGCGATGACGCCCTTCTGCAGCCTGTCGACGTCCGCCGGCTCAAGCGTCCTGTCCTTCGCCGCGAATACCAGCTTCACCGATACCGACTTCTTTCCCGCGGGGATGGGCGCTCCCTCGTAGGTGGACACCACTTCCGCTATCTTCACGAAGTCCGGCGCGCCCGAGCGCGCGACGGCGCAGACGTCCGCGGCGTAGCTCCTGGCGTCGGCTATCACCGATACCTCGAAGGGGACGTCCGGGTAGCGCGGAAGTTCCCTGAACGCGCCCCCGCGTTTTTTCGCCGCCAGGAGAAGGTCGGCGTCCACGTCGAAGAAGGCCGCGGCACCCTTTACGTCGAAGGCCGTCATGACCGACGGATGCACCTCGGACACCAGGCCCGCCTCCTTTCCGTCCACCAGGATGCGCGCGGTGCGTCCCGGGTGGGCATAGGCCGGCAGGCCCTCGCTCGCCGCCTTGAATGAAACGCCGTCGATCCCGAGCCTCGAGAGGAGAACGCTCACCATTTCACGCGCGTGATAGTATGGCGGCGCCGCGGGCTTTCGCCGGTAGACGATGCCCGCGACCCTGGTATTTTCCAGCGCGAGCTCCTTCACCGTCCGCTCCTTCTTGAAGTAGACCCGGCCGAATTCGAAAAAGCCGAACTCGTCGCCGTAGCGTTGGTTCAGCTCCATGTTCTTGAAGAGGTTCGGCAGCAGGCTCCTGCGCAGCCTGTCCTGTTCGACGGAGAGGGGGTTCTTCAGACGCAGTTCACTGTCGGAGCCTAGTCCCGATTTCGCCAGCAGGTCCTCTCCCACGAAGGAATAGTTGCTCACCTCGGTGAGCCTGTTGTCGCGGACCATGATCTCCTTGACGCGGCGCTCGAAGGCGCGCTTCGCGTTCCGCTCCGGCGGGAAGCACGGCACCATGGGCGCCACCGGCGTGATGTTGTCGTAGCCGTGGATGCGCCCCACTTCCTCGACGATGTCGTCGGGTATGGACACGTCCTTGGTGGCGCGGTACCCCGGCACCACGATGGACAGCGCGTCGCCCTCGCCGGAAATCCCGAAGCGCAGCGCCTCGAGTATCCGCCGTATTTCCGCGTCCGGCAGTTCCTTGCCGAGCTTGCGCCGTATGAACGGATAACCCGTGTTCACGGTGACCTTCTTCGCCCTGTTCGGATAGGCGTCCACGATGGGTGTGACGGCCTCGGCCTCCGGGATGAGCTGCTTGATGATCTGGTAGCAGCGGATAATCGCGCGCGCGCAGTTCTCCGGGTCCAGCGACTTCTCGAAGCGGATGGCCGCCTCGGTGCGCAGGTTGTAGCGCCCGGCGGTACGCCTGATGTTCACAGGGTTGAAGTTCGCGGCCTCCAGGACGATCTCTGTGGTGGAGTCGTCTATCTCGCTCTCGCCGCCGCCCATGACGCCCGCCAGCGCGATGGAGCCGCCCCCGTCGGCGATGACGATGTCCTGGGAAACGAGCGTGTGCTCCCCGCCGTCCAGGGTCAGCATCCGCTCGCCGTCCTTCGCCATGCGCACGAAGATGGTGTCGCCCCGGAGTTTCTTCCGGTCGAAGGCGTGCATCGGCTCGCCGAGCTCCGCCATGACGTAGTTGGTCACGTCGACGATGTTGCTGATGGGGCGCATGCCGATGGAGGTCACGTGCGCCTTCAGCCAGTCGGGCGATTCGGCGATCTTTATGTTCTTCACGTGGAGCCCGCAGTAGCGAGGCGCTGCCTCGCCGTTTTCTATCTCCACGTTAAGGATGCCGCTGTTGCCGAACGATTTCGGGAGCGACATGTCCACCGGGTCTTTCAGCTCCCTTCCGAAGAGCGCGGCGATCTCGCGGGCGAAGCCCTCGTGGCACCAGAGGTCTGGCCGGTGCGTGATCGACTTGTTGTCGATCTCCAGGCGCGTGTCGTACCAGTCGGGATAGAGCTCGCTCATCGGCCTGCCGAGCGGCGTGTCCGCGGGCAGTATCATGATGCCGGAGTGGTCGTCGGAGAGGCCGAGCTCTTTTTCCGAACAGAGCATGCCCTCGGATTCCTCGCCGCGTATCTTCGCCTTCTTGACGGTGAACTCCTCGGTGAACTTCGTGCCCACCGTGGCGAGCGGGACGATATCGCCCTTCTTGTGGTTGGGCGCGCCGCAGACCACGCGCAGGTTCTTTCCCCCCGCGTCCAGGTCAACCAGCAAGAGCTTGTCCGCGTTGGGGTGCGGCTTCACGTCGAGTATCTTCGCGGTGATGACGCCCGCCAGGTGCGCGTTCATCCGGTCGATGCCGTCGATCTCGGCGGTCGCCATGGTGAGGCGCGAGGCTATCTCCCCGGCGTCGAGGCCCGAGAGGTCAACCATGCGGGAGATGATGTTGAGTGATATCCACATGATCAGTGTCCTCCGTCAGAATTGCGCGACGAACCGGACGTCGCCGCTCAGGAAGTGCCGAATGTCGTTGATGCCGTAACGCATCATGATGAGCCGATTGAGCCCAAGCCCGAAGGCGAAGCCCGACCACTGTTCCGGGTCGATGCCGCCGTACTTTAAAACATTCGGGTGCACCAGGCCGCAGGGAAGGAGCTCCACCCAGCCGCTCTGCTTGCAGACGCTGCAGCCCTTTCCGCCGCAGATGAGGCAGTTGATGTCCAGCTCGAAGCCCGGCTCCACGAACGGAAAGTAGCCGGGGCGCAGGCGGATCTTCACGTCGCGCTGGAAGATCTCGCGGAGCAGCACCTTCATGAAGTAGATCAGGTGCGCCACGCTGATGTCGCGGTCCACCATCATGCCCTCCACCTGGTAGAAGGTGTTCTCGTGGGACGCGTCGGTGGCCTCGTAGCGGAAGACGCGGCCGGGGCCTATCACCCTGAAAGGCGGCTTGTGCGTCTCCATGCCGCGCACCTGGATGGCCGAGGTGTGCGTGCGCAGCAGGTTCCCGTCCTCGGTCCAGAAGGTGTCCTGCATGTCGCGCGCGGGGTGATACGACGGGATGTTCAGAGCCTCGAAGTTGTAGTATTCGGTCTCCACCTCGGGCCCGTCGAGCACCGTGAAGCCCATGGACGTGAAGATGTCCTCTATTTCGTACTGGATCTGCGAGATGGGATGGAGGTGGCCCCGCTCCGGCAGGGCGGTGGAGCCCGGCGATTCCAGGCTCACGTCTATCCACTCCTCGTCGATGAGGCGCGAGAGCTTCGAGTTCTGGAGCTCGGCGGCCTTCGCCTCGAGCAGCGCTTCCACCTTCGCCTTGATCTCGTTGGAGAGCTTGCCCATGGCGCCGCGCTTCTCCGGGGGAAGCTCCCCCAGGCCGCGGAGGATCTGCGTCAGCTCGCCCTTGCGTCCCAGGAGCCGGACGCGGATATCCTCTATCTCCTCCGGTTTCGACGCGCCCGGGAGCGCGTCAGAGGCGTGTTTCAGAATGGCGTTCAGCTTGTCTTCCATATGGTCATCCCGCGATACAGTCTGGTGTAACGTCATTAAATATTAAAGAGTTGTTGCGAATCATTCGTAGTGCGCCGGAATTAAAAAACTCCCCGTCCCGGTGTGCCGGGACGAGCGCGAGACGTCAGTTTCGCATCAATTAAAATGTACAGATCGCAGA